>NZ_VOZV01000091.1:0-1290 GCF_013419565.1 Acinetobacter sp. YH12072
TAGCAAATAAATGGCGTTGTGAGTCAGTCATCTTGATAAAGAAATCGGGTGTATTAGGATCTCGTTTAGATTCGATTTTCTTTGCTTGTTGCTTCTGCTTAAATTTGAATGAAAAGCCTGAAATAGCTCGACCTTTTTTATGTTGTTCATAGGTCACAGTGATATCGGTATGTTCATTGATCTGCTTGATAGACGGTTCTAAGACACGCCTTTTAAACAGCTCCATACGTTGATATTCATTATCCTCAACACCAACTCTATTTCTGAATTCTGATAGTTCAATTTGTGGAGTTTTACCCACTTCACGCCATGCAATTAGTAGTTCGTATAATCGAATTGCATACTTACCTGTAAGCTGTGATACCTGTTTAAGTTGATAACTTGTAAAGTGTTCCTCAAGCCGAGTAACAAGTGGTACAACGTCAGGGGCAAAAGTGATTTCTAAAATCGCTAACGTATCAACATAGAAAACACGACTAACCCAACGTGAGCGCACAATGCCTGTTTTGCCAGTCTTTTTATATTCCGAAACATAGCTAAACTTACGTTCAAACAGATTATTTACAGCATCTTTTAATACTTTGTATGCAGCATCTGTAGACACATTAAAGTGTTTTGCGTAATCACTAGCATGTATTTCTAACTTGCTGTCTGCGGTAATTCCTTGCCCTGTTTCTCTAGCATTCATAATTGCAAGCAATATTAAACGCTGTTCAGACGTTTCTAAGTTATAACTGGCATTCATTAACGCATTGTCTTTCACTACTAATCCATTTTTCAATTTAGCACCATAGATGTATCTTGGTTTGATAGCACCTTAAAATGCTAATGGTGTTAAGTCAAGAGGAAATGGTGCTTTATACAAGAGGAAATGGTGCTTTATACAAGAGGAAATGGTGCTTTATACAAGAGGAAATGGTGCTATATGTCCTCTACAAGCCTTGTGTAGCAATCGTTTCGGCTCGCTTAAAAGCATTTAAAAGCTTTAAAAGATATTAAAAGCCCAAGAGCATCAAAAATCAAAGGCTATGGCACTCGCTTTGCTCGTGTCGTTTCAAGAGCAAAAGCAAAGTCAAAAGCATTGATAATGCATTCGCTATGCTCATGCTTTTTTAAGAGCAAAAGTATCAATACTTCGCTCGTAGACACTCGCTAATAAATTCCTGCAGCAAGCAAAAAAGAGCAAAAGCGGTTTTTCAGAGGGGTAATAAGCGAATTTTTTTGTGTCGCTCGTAGACACTCGCTAAATGCTCTCATTTGCGTTCTAAGAGCATTTTTTATTTCAATTAT
>NZ_VOZV01000092.1:0-1286 GCF_013419565.1 Acinetobacter sp. YH12072
GGTGTATTTCTTCATTGTGTGCTTTCCAATTGCGAGTTGAAAAAGTCTAATGATTCTATGAATACACCTAACTTTTTCAACTAATTACAAATGTGTTGCACTTGGGATTTGAATCTGCGTAATAAAATAATGCTATGAATAAGGTCAGATCATTCTGTTATATGGACATTTCGGTTTGCACTTAAAACTGCAATGTGATGGGGGAAATGGGTATAAAGATAAAAAATATTTACGATAGAAATGTTCATCTGCCAAAGACTAAAAATGGTGATGCACTTAATATGCCGTTAACTATAAAGGCTATAGAGCTTCTGGATTTGATTCAATATGACGGACTTAATATTAATCCCTCAAAAAGAGAATTCATTTAAGTTGATATGGAAACGTAGAAAGCAAAAGGCAGGGCTTCCAGATATTCATTTTTATGACACGCGACATAAAGCACTCAACCCTTTGTGAATAAATAGAAATTATCGATTGATGTGCTGGCCCTGATCACTGGGCGTATATCAAAGTGCTGGCAAATACTTACTACACCCGGGATCGAAGATATTGCTGACATGTTAGAGGCTGCATACGAAAAGCCTTATTCAGTTAATGGGGTAGGGTGAGTAGTGAGGCTGAGGATTTTTGTGTGATATGAGATTGTTAATCTTCAGTTATCGTAAAGTGATGTCTCATTAAGTCAGTATTATTTGCATCATTTATTATAGAAATTAATACATCATATATAGCAGTTAGCTCATCTAGACTATGGAAAGCGCTCTTTCTGTTTATACGCTTACACATATCAAAAATATCTTCTTGGACTTCTTCAGCATGGTTAATTTTTTCTTTAGTGAGTGTAATTAACTTTCGAATATCACCTTCTATTACTTCGCTATTCTGATCGAGTGATTTGATAGACCCTTCCGACAATTTCAATATTTTTTTAAAATTATTTATTTTTAATGCGTTTTTATCTAAAGCTATGAGTGACATATTAAGGGATTGTATCTTTAATTCAAATTTTCTTTGTTCATCTGCACGATCTTCCTGTTTTTTTGCAATTTTTATCTGTTCAATTATTTGTCTATAACCAAAAATTGCAAGACTTAGCGCTAATATGCCTATCAGAATCTGAATCTGTCCTGAATTGCTCTCAGCCCATGTCGAAAAACTGGTGGTGTTTCAAAAAGTATGCTGAAACAAAGCAGGTTGAATTTTGATAAAATAGAGAAATGCGAATAACTCTAGAAATCAAATGTCCAACCTGCCTCAGTGACAGTATAAAGAAAAATGGCATC
>NZ_VOZV01000093.1:0-1210 GCF_013419565.1 Acinetobacter sp. YH12072
GGGATAAGTGGACGTTACTCGCAGAATAAGCACCGGCTAACTCTGTGCCAGCAGCCGCGGTAATACAGAGGGTGCAAGCGTTAATCGGATTTACTGGGCGTAAAGCGCGCGTAGGTGGCTAATTAAGTCAAATGTGAAATCCCCGAGCTTAACTTGGGAATTGCATTCGATACTGGTTAGCTAGAGTATGGGAGAGGATGGTAGAATTCCAGGTGTAGCGGTGAAATGCGTAGAGATCTGGAGGAATACCGATGGCGAAGGCAGCCATCTGGCCTAATACTGACACTGAGGTGCGAAAGCATGGGGAGCAAACAGGATTAGATACCCTGGTAGTCCATGCCGTAAACGATGTCTACTAGCCGTTGGGGCCCTTGAGGCTTTAGTGGCGCAGCTAACGCGATAAGTAGACCGCCTGGGGAGTACGGTCGCAAGACTAAAACTCAAATGAATTGACGGGGGCCCGCACAAGCGGTGGAGCATGTGGTTTAATTCGATGCAACGCGAAGAACCTTACCTGGCCTTGACATACAGAGAACTTTCCAGAGATGGATTGGTGCCTTCGGGAACTCTGATACAGGTGCTGCATGGCTGTCGTCAGCTCGTGTCGTGAGATGTTGGGTTAAGTCCCGCAACGAGCGCAACCCTTTTCCTTATTTGCCAGCACTTCGGGTGGGAACTTTAAGGATACTGCCAGTGACAAACTGGAGGAAGGCGGGGACGACGTCAAGTCATCATGGCCCTTACGGCCAGGGCTACACACGTGCTACAATGGTCGGTACAAAGGGTTGCTACTGCGCGAGCAGATGCTAATCTCAAAAAGCCGATCGTAGTCCGGATCGCAGTCTGCAACTCGACTGCGTGAAGTCGGAATCGCTAGTAATCGCGGATCAGAATGCCGCGGTGAATACGTTCCCGGGCCTTGTACACACCGCCCGTCACACCATGGGAGTTTGTTGCACCAGAAGTAGGTAGTCTAACCTTAGGGAGGACGCTTACCACGGTGTGGCCGATGACTGGGGTGAAGTCGTAACAAGGTAGCCGTAGGGGAACCTGCGGCTGGATCACCTCCTTAACGAAAGATTGACGATTGGTAAGAATCCACAACAAGTTGTTCTTCATGACGATGTATCTGAGGGTCTGTAGCTCAGTTGGTTAGAGCACACGCTTGATAAGCGTGGGGTCACAAGTTCAAGTCTTGTCAGACCCACCA
>NZ_VOZV01000094.1:0-1192 GCF_013419565.1 Acinetobacter sp. YH12072
CACTACCAGACCGTCAACCTTTACCACGACCAGACTTACGTCAGATTAAAATCGGTGTAGGGCCAGTTGCCGTTTTTGGGGCAAGTAACTTCCCTTTAGCATTCTCGACCGCCGGTGGTGATACCGCTTCTGCATTGGCAGCAGGTTGTTCTGTGGTGGTCAAAGCCCATAGCGGGCATATGGCCACTGCAGACTATGTGGCTCAGGCCATTGAACGTGCCGTTGAGAAAACAGGCATGCCCAAAGGGGTGTTTAACATGATCTATGGTAATGCTGTCGGTGCCTTACTGGTGAAACATCCATTAATTCAGGCCGTCGGTTTTACCGGTTCCCTCAAAGGTGGCCGTGCACTATGCGATATGGCAGCAGCACGTCCACAGCCGATTCCGGTCTTTGCTGAAATGAGCAGTATCAACCCGATGCTGATGCTGCCTGAAGCTTTAAAAAACCGTGGTGATCAGATTGCCCAGGAGCTGGCAGATTCAGTAGTACTGGGTTGTGGCCAATTCTGTACCAATCCAGGATTGATCCTGGGAATTAAATCACCTGAATATACACGGCTCATTGAACAGCTCAGTGAAATCATGGCAAACAAGCCGGCTCAAACCATGCTCAATGCAGGGACATTAAACAGCTATGTTTCTGGCTTATCGCATTTATCCGAGCATTCCGGCATTCAGCACCTGGCCGGTCAGGAGCAACAAGGGGAGCAGGCATTACCGCAACTCTTCAAAGCAGAGGTTGAACTGCTGCTTGCTGGTGATCAACTTCTGCAAGAAGAAATCTTTGGACCCACTACGATTGTGATTGAAGTAGAAGACAAAGCCCAGTTACTACAGGCTTTAAGCAGCATGAATGGACAGTTAACAGCTTCACTGATTGCGGATGAATCGGATCTGGTGGAGTTTGCCGATGTAGTACCGGTATTGGAAGAAAAGGCAGGCCGCTTATTGTTGAATGGCTATCCAACCGGTGTAGAAGTCTGTGATGCCATGGTACATGGCGGACCTTATCCGGCTACTTCAGACGCACGTGGTACTTCTGTGGGAACGTTGGCGATTGACCGTTATCTACGTCCGGTCTGCTACCAGAACTATCCGCAAAGTCTGTTGCCTGAAGCATTAAGAGATGAGAATCCACTGAACCTGCTGAGACTCGTCAATGGGGAAATGACTCAAAACAGAATTTAAAA
>NZ_VOZV01000095.1:0-1180 GCF_013419565.1 Acinetobacter sp. YH12072
CTCTGTACACGACAAAAATAGATAACTCATTGAAATAATGTCACAATAATTGTTTTCTAACGACGAATACTATGACACATCTCAATGAGTTATATCTTATCTTAAACAAATCTCTAAAATGGAACAAGTCACATTTAAAGTGCTTTGCGCTCATCATGCTTGTGATTATTTTAAAGCAAACATGTAATCTTTCTTCTGCATCTAAAGCCTTGCCCATCAAGTGTTTACCACAATCATTTTATCGACGTATGCAGCGCTTCTTTGCAGGTCAGTATTTTGATTATCGTCAAATTTCTCAGTTGATTTTCAATATGTTTTCATTCGACCAAGTGCAACTGACTTTAGATAGAACCAATTGGAAATGGGGAAAACGAAATATTAATATCCTGATGCTCGCAATCGTTTATCGTGGAATAGCGATACCTATCCTTTGGACATTGCTTAATAAACGTGGAAATTCAGATACGAAAGAGCGTATTGCTTTGATTCAACGCTTTATAGCCATTTTTGGTAAAGACCGTATTGTGAATGTGTTCGCAGACAGAGAGTTTATCGGTGAGCAGTGGTTTACATGGTTAATTGAACAAGACATCAACTTCTGCATTCGTGTTAAAAAAACTTCATTGTCACCAATCATTTAGGAAAGAATCATAAAATTAGTGATTTATTTCGCCATCTTAAAGTTGGTCAAATTGAATGTCGTAAACGACGGATTTTGGTTGGTCGGGTGAAACTATATATAAGTGCACTACAGTTAGAAAATGGAGAGCTTTTACTCGTCGTTTCTCCTCAGTTTAATGCCAATGCTATTCAGGATTATGCATTACGCTGGGAAATTGAAACCTTATTCAGTTGTCTCAAAGGACGCGGGTTTAATCTTGAAAATACGCGCTTGACAGACCCTAGACGAGTGAAAAAATTGATTGCGGTGTTAGCTATAAGCTTCTGTTGGTGTTACTTAACGGGTGAATGGCAACATAATCAAAAAAAAGCGATAAAAATAAAGAAGCATGGACGACTCTCAATGAGTTTATTTCGCTATGGTTTAGACTATGTTCAAATGGCGATTCAGCGTTTAATTGGTTTTGGGAAAAAAGAAGAGTTTAAGGAAATTTTGGCAATTTTAAGAAAGCAGAATCCTGATAGGATAAGGGTTCTGTGAAATTTGTCGTGTACAGAG
>NZ_VOZV01000096.1:0-1135 GCF_013419565.1 Acinetobacter sp. YH12072
GTACCAGCGTACGGCCCACAGAATGATGTCACGCTGAAAATGCCGGCCTTTGAATGGGTTCATGTGCAGCTCCATCAGCAAAAGGGGATGATAAGTTTATCACCACCGACTATTTGCAACAGTGCCTCAGAAAAACTCATCGAGCATCAAATGAAACTGCAATTTATTCATATCAGGATTATCAATACCATATTTTTGAAAAAGCCGTTTCTGTAATGAAGGAGAAAACTCACCGAGGCAGTTCCATAGGATGGCAAGATCCTGGTATCGGTCTGCGATTCCGACTCGTCCAACATCAATACAACCTATTAATTTCCCCTCGTCAAAAATAAGGTTATCAAGTGAGAAATCACCATGAGTGACGACTGAATCCGGTGAGAATGGCAAAAGCTTATGCATTTCTTTCCAGACTTGTTCAACAGGCCAGCCATTACGCTCGTCATCAAAATCACTAGCATCAACCAAACCGTTATTCATTCGTGATTGCGCCTGAGCGAGACGAAATACGCGATCGCTGTTAAAAGGACAATTACAAACAGGAATCGAATGCAACCGGCGCAGGAACACTGCCAGCGCATCAACAATATTTTCACCTGAATCAGGATATTCTTCTAATACCTGGAATGCTGTTTTCCCGGGGATCGCAGTGGTGAGTAACCATGCATCATCAGGAGTACGGATAAAATGCTTGATGGTCGGAAGAGGCATAAATGCCGTCAGCCAGTTTAGTCTGACCATCTCATCTGTAACATCATTGGCAACGCTACCTTTGCCATGTTTCAGAAACAACTCTGGCGCATTGGGCTTCCCATACAATCGATAGATTGTCGCACCTGATTGCCCGACATTATCGCGAGCCCATCTATACCCATATAAATCAGCATCCAGGTTGGAATTTAATCGCGGCCTCGAGCAAGACGTTTCCCGTTGAATATGGCTCATAACACCCCTTGTATTACTGTTTATGTAAGCAGACAGTTTTATTGTTCATGATGATATATTTTTATCGGCACTGTTGCAAATAGTCGGTGGTGATAAACTTATCATCCCCTTTTGCTGATGGAGCTGCACATGAACCCATTCAAAGGCCGGCATTTTCAGCGTGACATCATTCTGTGGGCCGTACGCTGGTACT
>NZ_VOZV01000097.1:0-1123 GCF_013419565.1 Acinetobacter sp. YH12072
TAATGCCAGTCAGTTAAGAAATTGACTGGCATTTTCTTGGGTATTTCAGTGGTTTACCTTTCACAACTCTTGGGCAACTTCTAACCCTCCTCTCAGGCAAAACATACCTCCTAGATTTCTCCAGTAAACTTTCTAGATGTTTGGGTAAATTCCCTGCGGAGTCTAAAGAGTCGAATCTTAATATATTAAGGATGCCGATAGATGCAATATGAAAGCTGATTCTCAAAGGACTGACTTTTGCACGTTGAGCCATATATTTCATTTGTCTTCTTAGAATATTATAAGCAATGAAGACACCCCATAATTCTTGATAAATTAAATCAGGTTGCTTGCTCCTCAAATGCTTACTTTCCTGTAAATCACTTTTGATTTCTCGGTAACACATTTCTATTTCCCAGCGCTGAGCATAAAGCTTTGCTAAGGCTAGCAGTGGATATATCTTTGAATCTATTAATGAAGTGATATAGCGTCTAATTTTTCCTGCCTGCTCAACTTCAATCAAACGCGCTTCCCAATAATCCCCTAATGTTGAATTCAGCTTCTTGGCTCTTGCTGATATTGGCATCCTGATATGAAAGTCATGCTGGGAATTACGCTTAATGATCTCATAGCGTAAATTATCTTTTGCGCGCATAAGCCAATGGCTTGCCTCTGCACGTGTTTGCCATCCTATTAGAAAATCAGCAGAAAAATAGGCTCGATCAAACAGAGTAATACTATGCGATGGAGGACATAATCGATTTGCCAGTGTAAGTTCACCTT
Organism: Acinetobacter sp. YH12072; assembly: GCF_013419565.1. Taxonomy (NCBI): domain Bacteria; kingdom Pseudomonadati; phylum Pseudomonadota; class Gammaproteobacteria; order Moraxellales; family Moraxellaceae; genus Acinetobacter; species Acinetobacter sp. YH12072. The sequence continues at coordinate 763 of NZ_VOZV01000097.1, forward strand.
GATCCATGCTACCTATTTGGGCATCAATGATTTCATGGGTGTTGGTATTCACCAGACAGGTTGCTCTCACTTGCGGATAAGGTGCTACCGCAGTTTTACCCTTAGATGAGCCAAAGTGTGCAAAATTCTCATCTGTATAAGGCATAGACCAAACCACCCCGTCAACAGCACATACACTAAGGCCATGAAAGTTTGAGTATTGCTGTTGGGATTCTTCAAACCAGGCTTGGCTGAGTAGAGAAAACAAGGCATTCAAGGGCTCTCGCCCTAAGCGTTGTCGTGCTTGTACTGCTGCACTGGGAACGCAATATTCTGTGGTACCAAACACAAGTTTTAGTTGCTCTACCACATACCCGATCGG
>NZ_VOZV01000098.1:0-1040 GCF_013419565.1 Acinetobacter sp. YH12072
CTTGCGCAGCAGTGCTGCTTGTATCTTGATTGATATAGTGATTAGCTACCACTATACGCAAATTGTAGAGTTTGGAGTGCTGCTAAAATCTTAAATTTGAACCTGAGATAAAACCTACAATTTGCCCTTATCCCTCATACAACTCTGAACGGTAACTAAGCACTTTGATGCTGTATTCACAAGGTAAGATGATGGTTAATGGGATAAAAATCATAGCTTAAACTCAAGGAATATCACCATGATTATGCTAGGTATTGATGTCAGTAAAACCAAAATAGATTGTTGCATTTTCCCTCAAGGTTTGACTGGAAAAAGAAAAAATAAAATATTTACTAATACAGAAAGTGGCTTTGGCAGTCTGCTCAAATGGCTCATCACTCTTAAAATTGAACCTGATCAAGTGACAGCAATCATGGAAGCGACTTCGGTTTATCACGAGAATTTGGGATATTATCTATATGATGCAGGTGTAAAGGTTTGTGTGGCTAATCCTTCACGAGTAAGAGCCTTTGCCAAAGGCATGTCCATGCTAAATAAAACGGATAAAGCTGATAGTGAAGCTCTTTCACGTTATGGTTACACCGCAAAGTTAATCATATGGCAGCCTGAACCTGAAAATGTCAGATTATTAAAAGCTTTACTAGGCAGACGAGATGTCTATCTAGGTAGTCTATTGCAGGAAAAGAATCGACTTGAAAAGGCGCAGTCCACTCATACCTCCGTTGTTGTGATTAAATTACTTGAAGAGAATATTGAGTATTTAAATCAGCAACTTGAACATATTGATAAGTTAATAAATAATCACATAGATCAAGATCCAACATTGAAACAGGATTTGAAATTACTGCAAACTATTCCTTCAATCGGTGAACGATCAGGCTTATTACTGTTGGGGTTATTTCATTCGCACAAGTTTGAAAAAGCAAGTCAAGCTGCTGCATATGTAGGTTTGGTTCCAGTACATCAGTTGTCTGGCAGTTCAGTCAACAAGCAAAGTCACTTATCAAAAGCAGGTGACAGTAAAATACGCTCAGTATTGT
>NZ_VOZV01000099.1:0-1039 GCF_013419565.1 Acinetobacter sp. YH12072
TTAGTTGAAAAAGTTAGGTGTATTCATAGAATCATTAGACTTTTTCAACTCGCAATTGGAAAGCACACAATGAAGAAATACACCCAACTTTCTCAAGATGAAAGATACGAAATTTATGCTACTTTGAAAAGTAAAAGTTCAATCGCTACCCTTGCTCGGGAATTAGGACGTTCACGATCAACCATCTACCGTGAATTAAAAAGAAATACTGGGCAACGTGGATATAGAGCTCAACAGGCAGCTAAATTTGCAAGTCAAAGACGGTACCGTCCTTCATCATCAATGACAGCATTTGCCTTCGCTTATATTGATTATTTGATTGGTTTGGACTGGTCACCCGAACAAATTTCAGGTGCTTTAACACAACGCGGTTGGCTGGATGTACCTTCACATGAGTGGATTTACCAGTACATTTATCAAGATAAATCAAAAGGCGGTAAACTTCATCTACATTTAAGGCATCAGAAGAAATATCGAAAACGCGGTTACAAAAACACGGATCGTAGGGGTCAAATCATTGATAAAACAAGTATTCACTGCCGAGACCAGGTCATTGATCAACGACAACGTTTAGGAGATTTCGAAGGTGACACGGTGATTGGTAAACATCATAAAGGTGCTTTATTGACTCTCGTTGATCGAAAGAGCCTGTATGTACATATTGTTCATTTAGGGCCAACAAGAGCATCCTCTCCAACGATTACTTGTGCATTAGATCGTTTACAAATGAGCCATGCTTATAGTGTGACATTTGATAATGGCAAAGAATTTTCCGAACACAAAAGAATTACTGATGCTGGCATAGAGACGTATTTTGCTGATCCTTACAAGTCTATTCAGCGAGCTAGAAATGAAAATACGAATGGTTTAATCCGTCAATATCTGCCAAAATCATCATCGTTTGATGGCGTGTCAAACGAACAAATAGAGCAGATAGAATTTGCACTCAACCATCGTCCTAGAAAAACACTAGGTTGGTATACACCGAGTGAAGTTATGGCTGGTTTTTATACTGTTGCACTTGCCGCTTGAATCCGCC
>NZ_VOZV01000100.1:0-1019 GCF_013419565.1 Acinetobacter sp. YH12072
TCAATCTAGAGCCAAATCCTAAAAACTAGAGAACAATAGAGAGATGGGATATTCAAAAGATTTTAAAGACAAAGTCATAGAAATTATGATTCGAGATGAAATGTCTGTGCGAAAAGCAGCACAGCATTTTAACATCTGTATACAAACGATTCAGAACTGGAAAAAGTCCACTACAAACAAACCTATTCCTGGCCGTCCAGCTAAAATTAGCAGAGAGCAAATATTGAAGGATGTTGAACAATATCCTGATGATTATCAGTATGAGCGAGCTGAACGTTTAGGAGTAAGCACTCATGCGGTATTTAATGCATTACATGCCGCAGGAATATCGCGTAAAAAAAGACGTTAAAGCATCCTAAAGCAGATCAAAATCAACGTCAGCAATTTCAAAATCTCATAGAGTGTTTAGAAGGGAAATTGCCTCTGATTTACATAGATGAAAGTGGTTTTCAAAGTGAAAGTACCAGAACTCATAGTTATAGCCTTCAAGGAACACGTGCTGAAGGTGAATTTAACTGGCAGTTGAAGAATTGCAGTAATGCGATCGGTGCAATTATCGAAAATAGATTGTTGACAGTTGGTGTGTTTAATTGTTCTGTGAATACAGAAGTATTTGAATGTTGGATTGAACAGGATTTATTACCTAAGTTGAAAGAAAGCAGTGTTTTGATTATGGACAATGCGACCTTTCACAAAGGGAAAAGACTTCAGGAGTTGATACGTTGTGCAGGCCATTACATTGTGTGGCTTCCTAAATATAGTCCAGATTTAAATCCAATAGAAAATATGTGGTCACGAGTCAAGGCGATTCGAACTAAGTTTAGAGTTAAAGATATTGATAAATTATTTAAAGATTACTGTAATGATTTATTTGGTATTTAGCTATATTATTAATTGCTAAAAGTGCAGCATCAACAACGCGTGCAAATACCTTAAAAATTATTGCGGGGATCTCTGTCGGGATTGTGGTGTGGGTCGTTTTAACCTTATTGGGCTTTACGGTTCTGGTTGAGCAATTT
>NZ_VOZV01000010.1:0-110153 GCF_013419565.1 Acinetobacter sp. YH12072
TGAAGGTAGAGAATGTTGAAGAGTACAATCTAAATTTTCAGATAAAGTCATAAAAAAATGAGCGTATTGGCATACACTCATTTTTACTACATTTTTCTAATGTCTGCTTAACTGACTGGCATTACCCTTATAGGATGCTTTTGTTATGAATCGACAAGGTGCAGTTACAGAAGCGCGGCAAAGATTCCAAGAAAAATCATCAGCCCCACCCAACGGTTATGACGGAAAGCCCAGAAACAGCGCTGCGGGTCCTTATCTCGAGTTTTTGACCATTGATAAATAAAATCAATTGCGACGGCTAGAAGCCCCATCAGGCCAAATGGAACAAGCAAATCCTCAATCCATAATGCCGTGCCAATCAAGACCAGACTTAGAACCTGTAAGGTACTAATGATCTGAATATCATGCTGACCGAATAAAATGGCTGTGGATTTTACCCCAATCTTCAAATCATACTCACGATCGGTAATCGCATATTGCGTGTCATAGGCCACGGTCCAGGCCAGATTGCCAAAATAGAGAAGCCAGCAGGTTAAGTCCGGTGTCTGCCCGACTGCGGTATAGGCCATAGGAATGGACCAGGAAAACGCAGCTCCCAAAAATACCTGCGGCAAATGGGTATAGCGTTTCATAAATGGATAAATGAACGCTAAAAATAACGCGCCAAATGACCAGTAAAAGGTTTCAATCGGCAGGAAAAATAACAGGCAGGCACTGGCTGCGACGAGCACCAGAAAGACCATCACTGCTTCTTTAGCACTAATAATACCGGTGGCTAAGGGACGGGTTTTGGTACGCTCGACATGCGCATCCACTTTACGGTCGGCAAAGTCATTGATCGCACAACCCGCTGCACGCATAAAAATTACACCTAGAATCATCAGCACCAAAATACTGAGATCAGGTATTCCCTTTGCTGCGACCCATAGCGCCCACATGGTCGGCCAAAAGACCAGCTCTGTGCCAATTGGCTTATCAAAACGACAAAGATAATAATAGGCGCTCAGACGTTCACGCCAGGTAATTGCTTGTGCAGTTGCCATATCAAGTTAAGCCTGTTGATTTTGTATAAAGTGTTCAAATGCCGGTAAAAATGTTTCTTGTACAATAAATTTACAACCATGCCAAGTATAGCAGCTCTGGCGGGTCCAGCCCTCTTCCAGATAAATCACACGTCGCTCACACTGTGGATTGGTCCGCTGGAATAATAGCCAGCCAATCGGCTTCGATCCAATGTGCTGAAAAATCCGCGCACGTTTTTGCAAGCTTAATATCGGAAATATACTTTTTGCTTTGACCCAAGGCTGCTCTTCACAGCCATATAAATAACTTTCTCGCACCCAGGACGTATGCTGATGTGGCATCTGCATCCACCGCGCATCCACAAATTCCAGACGCTGAAAATGTTCCTGCTGTGGTTCTACCCGAAACTGTCCACTAGCCAGATCCGTTAATTGCTGCGTCAATGATCCCGAGGCATACAGCCATTCTCGAAGCGCAGCAGGTATATGCGGTCCATGTGGATTTTTAAATTTTACACTCACAACGTTATCAACTTCACGATTAGGCATTATCTGTCTTGGCAATCACTTCATATTTTCCATTTGGCAGCTTTTTCAAAATCATGCCATCTGTAGTGAGATAAAAACTTTGCGGGTATTCATAGTCCAAAGCCAGCTCAGGATGACGTAATGCCACAAACTCGACCTGCTTATAACCTTCAGGTGTACGCGCAACTTCCACATAGGTCACTTCAGAAAAATTCAGTTTAAAGCCTTTGCTATGATCCTGAGGATCAATCCAGGGAAAAAAGCCGGTATGTCTTTTACGTTGTGCCATAACTTCATATCTTTGATCAATAACAGCATCATACAAAAAAACCCGCACAAAGGCGGGTCTTTTTTACAGTGAAATTCAGATCAGAATTACAGACTGTAGTACATGTCGAATTCAACTGGGTGAGTAGTCGTGTTCAGACGACGAACATCTTCAGTCTTAAGTTCGATGTAAGCATCAAGCATTTCTTTAGTAAACACGCCACCTTTAAGCAGGTAGTCATGATCTTCTTTAAGAGATTCAAGTGCCATTTCAAGGCTGTGCGCCACTGTAGGGATTTTCGCTTCTTCTTCAGGAGGAAGATCGTACAGGTTCTTGTCAGCAGCTTCACCTGGGTGAATCTTGTTTTGGATACCGTCGATACCCGCCATCAACAATGCAGCGAAACCTAGGTACGGGTTCATCATTGGATCAGGGAAACGTGCTTCGATACGTTTGCCTTTAGGGCTAGAAACATAAGGAATACGGATAGAAGCTGAACGGTTACGCGCTGAGTAAGCAAGCATAATCGGTGCTTCGAAGTGAGGTACCAAACGTTTGTATGAGTTTGTAGATGGGTTAGTGATCGCATTCAATGAACGAGCATGTTTGATCACACCACCGATGAAGTACAATGCCATTTCTGAAAGGCCTGCATATTCATCACCAGCAAACAGGTTCTTGCCATCTTTAGAGATCGACATGTGAACGTGCATACCAGAACCGTTGTCGCCTACCATTGGTTTAGGCATAAAGGTTGCAGTTTTAGCGTATTGGTGCGCAACGTTCCAAACAGCATATTTGAACTGTTGTACTTCGTCAGCTTTACGAACCATTGTGTTGAAGCTCACGCCAATTTCTAACTGGCAAGATGCAACTTCGTGGTGATGCACTTCTACACGACCTGGGCCCATGATTTCTTCAATTTTTGCACACATGTCTGCACGCATATCTTGATGAGAATCAACAGGAGGAACTGGGAAATAACCACCTTTAACACGTGGACGGTGACCTGAGTTACCTGCTTCGTAATCTTTACCAGTAGACCAAGCAGCTTCTTCAGCGATCAATGTGTGGCGCGCGCCAGACATGTCGATGTCCCATTTCACTTCGTCAAATACGAAGAATTCTGGTTCTGGACCGAAGAATGCAGTATCACCGATACCTGTAGATTTCAGGTATTCTTCTGCACGGCGAGCAATCGAACGTGGGTCACGTTCATAACCTTGACCAGTTGATGGTTCGATAACGTCACAAGTCACAACAACAGTTGGCTCTGCAAAGAACGGGTCGATGAAACCTGTTTCTGCATCTGGACGTAAGATCATGTCCGATGCTTCGATGCCTTTCCAACCTGCGATTGAAGAACCGTCAAACATTTTGCCGTCTTCAAACGTATCTTCATCAATACTGTCTGCTGGATAAGTAACGTGCTGTTCTTTACCCTTGGTATCAGTAAAGCGAAAATCGACCCATTTCGCGCCACTTTCTTGTATGAGTTGAAGGACCTTGTTCGCCATGCTCATTTTGCTCCGATGTTTTTTGTTGCACTCGCAAAGTGCGTGTTAGAAGTTGGTATCTATTAAGCAATTAGCGTACCAACTTTTAAAAGTATATCTAAAATCTTGAAATCTTTATAAGAAAACATAGGAAGATAAAAATACCTTGTCGCTATTATACTGTGACTTAAACTAAATGCACTATATTCAAGCATTCTTCCTGAGAATTGTTGCAGGTATTTTTTTAGCGCACCTAAATAGTGCGACGATTTCATATTAGGTAAGAATAGGAGCACTTTTCAGTGAGGAATTGCGTTTTTATGCTAATTTAGTTTAAAAAATATTCAATTTCGTTTAATTCTGGTTAATTTTTACCAGTTACAAAGCGCAATATGTAGGTTTATGTACTTAAAAATATCACTATTTTGAGTCACTTTTATTCAAATTGCCGATCTTATCGTTTGATTTATCCCATGCATTATTATTCAAATGATGTTTTTTTCAGCATCATTACTTTAATAATTTAAAACCTATTTATTTTTAATTTAAAAAAATAATAACTGCAATATTTATTTAAACTTACTTTTCGTCAGTTAATTACTTATACGCACATTTAAAATATTTAAAAGGCTGTGAGCTACTCACCAGGCTGAAAATTGAAAAATTATTGCGCCCGATGTGGCTATTTTTTGCTATGATGAGGCGTGCTTTATTTTCACACAATGAAATCAACGATTTAGTCGTGTATTCCCTAGACTTGCAACAAGTCCCGATAAAGCTCAATCTGGATCACTTTAGCACAGTTAAGTGCAATAATTTCAATAGGTTAAGCTCATGCTTCTAATGATCGACAACTATGACTCCTTTACTTATAACATCGTCCAGTATTTTGGCGAACTGAATCAAGAAGTAAAAGTAGTCCGCAATGATGCCGTGACATTGGAGGATATTGAGCGATGGCAACCCAAGTATCTGGTGATTGGTCCTGGTCCATGTTCGCCAAGTGAAGCGGGAATTTCGATTCCTGCCATTCAGCATTTTGGCGGCAAGATTCCCCTACTCGGTGTTTGTTTGGGGCATCAAAGTATTGGTCAGGCTTTTGGTGGCGATATTATTCGTGCCAAACGCGTCATGCATGGGCGTTTGTCTGATATGTATCACAGCGACAAAGGTATTTTCAGCAACCTACCGAATCCTTTCTCTGCGACGCGTTACCACTCGCTGGTGATTGATCAGGCCACTTTACCAGAATGCCTGGAAGTGACCTGCTGGACCAATGAAGAAGATGGCTCTATGGAAGAAATCATGGGGATTAAACATAAGACACTACCGATTGAAGGCGTGCAGTTCCATCCGGAATCAATCCTGAGCCAGCATGGTCATCAGATCTTTAAAAACTTTCTTGAAATTTACGCATAATGGGCAAAACGCAAGTCATGAATATTCAACAAGCTTTAAGCAATATTACTAAAAACATTCACCTGACTCAGGAACAAATGGAAGACGTGATGCGCACCATTATGTCTGGCGAAGCAACCGATGCCCAGATCGGTGCTCTGCTCATGGGTCTACGCCTGAAAGGCGAAAGTATTGACGAGATTACTGCTGCAGCACGTGTCATGCGTGAACTGGCAACCAAAATTGATGTCAGTGATGTCCCTCATCTGGTGGATATCGTCGGTACAGGCGGTGATGGACAAAACCTGTTTAACGTATCTACCGCTTCAGCCTTTGTAATTGCAGCAGCTGGTGCAACGATTGCCAAACATGGTAACCGTGGTGTTTCTACCAAATCAGGCTCTTCAGATTTACTGGAACAGGCAGGCATTAATCTTGATTTGAATATGCAGCAAACCGAACGCTGTATCCGTGATATTGGTGTGGGCTTCCTGTTCGCACCGAATCATCACAAAGCCATGAAATATGCGATTGGTCCACGTAAAGAACTGGGTATTCGCAGTATTTTCAACCTGCTCGGCCCGCTTACGAATCCGGCCGGCGTAAAACGTTTGGTCATCGGGGTATTTTCCAATGAACTTTGCCGCCCAATTGCAGAAGTCATGAAACAGCTCGGTGCTGAACATGTCATGGTCGTACATTCACGTGATGGCTTAGATGAAATCAGTCTGGCTTCTTCGACGCATGTGGCTGAGCTGAAAAACGGTGAAATCACTGAATGGGAAATCATTCCTGAACAGGTCGACATTGAATCGCAAACCTTAACTGGCTTAATTATTGAAAGTTCAGCAGAAAGTCTGGCTCTGATTAAAGATGCCTTAGGCAAGAAGAAATCTGAGATCGGTCATAAGGCTGCCAATATGATTGCCCTAAATGCCGGTGCTGGTATTTATGTATCAGGCCTGACTTCAAGCTATAAGCAAGGTGTGGCATTGGCACACGATATTATTTATGGTGGCCAGGCACTGGAAAAAATGAGCGTGCTGTCTGAATTCACCAAAACCATCAAACAATATGAAGCTTAATACGGTCAGGAATTTGAATCATGGTTGATATTGCAAATACAATTTTGGGTAAAATTGTTGATCGTAAGAAAGAAGAGTTCGCTCTTCGTTTGAAGCAGAAAAGCTATAAGGATATAGAAGAGTTAGCTCAAGGCGCGACACCTGTACGTGGTTTTGCTCAATCTTTAATGTCTAAACGTCCGGGTGTAATCGCTGAAATTAAAAAGGCTTCTCCGTCCAAAGGCGTGATTCGTGAAAACTTCAATCCTGCAGAAATTGCGGCGCAATATCAGAATGCCGGCGCTGCCTGTTTATCTGTATTGACTGATGTAGATTTTTTTCAGGGTGCTGATGAAAATATTCAGATCGCCCGTTCGCACTGTGACTTGCCTGCGTTGCGTAAAGACTTCCTGATCGATCCTTATGGCGTGATTGAAGCGCGTGCACTACATGCAGACTGTATCTTGCTGATCGTGGCCTGTCTGTCTGATCAGCAGTTAGAGGAAATGTCTAAAACCGCATTTGAGCATAATCTGGATGTACTGGTTGAAGTGCATGATGAAGAAGAATTAGGACGTGCTTTAAAACTGTCTGATCGTTGTCTGCTGGGTGTGAACAACCGTAATTTAAAAACTTTTGATGTCGACCTGAATACATCACTACGTCTGAAAAAATTACTGGATCCTTCACGCCTGCTGGTCACTGAAAGCGGTATTGCGACCCCTGCTGATGTTTCGATGATGCAGGAACATGATATTCATGCCTTCCTGGTCGGTGAAAGTTTCATGAAACAGCCACGTCCAGATCATGCTTTCCGTGATTTATTCGGTGAGCCTGAATCGGTTTAAAATATTAAGTATAAAAAAAGCCCCATCTCAGCATGGGGCTTTTTTTTATTTCTATTAACCAAATTCATTTAATACTGAGTTGAATGATCAAAATAAGAGATTAATTTTTCAAATTCTGGCAGTTCAGAATAGGACTCATCCGCCTTGATTTCATCTGCCCAATCCACCTTCGAGTTCAGACAAAAACTCAGTCTGTGCTGAATTTTGGGTGCTTGATCCAGAAGCCCTAAAGGAATCCAGATCAATGCAATTGTACCTACCTGATTCGGTACAGGCGAGCCACAGTGTTGACAAAAATGAGAACGAAATCCGGTCTCTTTTTGATAGCAGGAAATTGAAGTCTGTTCTGAGGTCCATTCAAAATATTGCTGATGAACTAAAGTTGCTGCATTTGCGGCCGTACCACTCTGTTTACGACATAAACTGCAGTGACAATGATACATGGCCTGAATATTCGTATTTACTTTGAACTGGACATCGCCACACAAACAACTGCCTGAATAACTCATTTTTTTATTTTCCAGGTTTGATTGATTTATATTTAAAGAGAGATGTTCCATCGAGGCAACTGTTAAGATGATAAAAGGAGAATATTCATGAATTATTTTCTATTTAAAGTTCATCAAGCTATACAATCTTAGAAAACTATTGAGAAATTAATGCTGGGTTTGGGATATGTTGTATTTAGTGCAATTCATTTCTCCTTTCAGTCATTTAAGACTATAATTTACCAAATTCAGTATCTCCCCCGTTTCCAGATTATGAGCAAACACGATTCTTCGCTTTCTAAAGATCAGTACAATTTACTCAAAGATCTTAAAAAGCAAATTAGTCATCCTCAGCCTAAGGCTGAACCTGTTGCCCCTGTCGTGAAAACAGCGGAGCAGGAACAGGAGGAAGACCTCGATCTATTTCGCAAGCAGATGCAAGGCGTACAAAAAATTGATGCCGGCAATATTGCGAAAATAGAAAAATCTCCCAAGAAAAAAGTCGATGCGCAAACTTTGGCCAAGCGTGCTGCTGCCGAAGGCCCCATGCATACCGATGAAACCGTCCTGTCTGATACTCAAGCCATGCTCAATCCGGTTGGCAGTCAGGCGAGCTTAAGCTACCGCATTGCGACCTTGCAGCATAAGGTTTTTGAAGATTTAAAAGCAGGCAATCTGCGCTGGTTCGAAGCTGTCGACCTGCATGGTTGTACGGTCGAAGAGGCACGTCAGGCTGTGCTTCAGATTATCCAGATCGCCAAAGATGAAAACCAGAACGTGATCAAGATCGTACATGGCAAAGGGCCGGAAGCGATTTTAAAAACTTATGTCAACGGCTGGTTACGTCAGCACCGTGATGTTCTGGCCTTTGTCAGTGCGCCTGAAAAACAGGGTGGCACTGGCGCAGTTTTAGTTTTGCTAAAACGTGCAGAAAAAAATCCAAAGTTTAAACAGTAAGCGGATTTACCCCCAAAATAAGGCATTGTAAAAGATTTCTGCTACAATGCCGTCCTTGTTCATTCTCAGTTTAAGTGAATACGTCATATGACTATGCAGCAATCTTACGCAAACATTCTTACTGCCGTTGGTGAAGATCTCAATCGCCCTGGTCTCAAAGATACGCCCGTGCGTGCTGCGAAAGCGTTTTCGTATTTAACCTCAGGTTATAGCCAGACTCTGGAAGAAGTGACCAATAGTGCGGTTTTTCCATCAGATAACCGTGAAATGGTTTTAGTGAAAAATATCGAATTTTATTCACTCTGCGAACACCATTTATTGCCATTTTATGGCCGTGTACATATTGCCTATTTACCTGAAGGCAAAGTATTGGGGCTATCTAAATTTGCACGTATTACTGAAATGTTTGCCCGTCGTTTGCAGATTCAGGAAAATCTGACCCAGCAAATCGCAGAAGCGGTTGCTGAAGTCACCAATGCACGTGGTGTGGCTGTGATGATTGATTCAGCACATATGTGTATGATGATGCGTGGAGTCGGCAAACAGGAATCGACGACGCGTACGGTGTCATTTATCGGTGACTTTAAAACCGATAAAGAAGTCCGCCGTGAGTTTTTAGGCGCTGTACCAGAAAGTTATTAATATAGATTCATAAATGAAAGCCTCAATTGATATTGGGGCTTTTTTACACGATGAGGTTATGAGAATGTCATCTATTTGGATTGCGGGTCAAGGTTTAGGCCAGGCTGAAGAAAGTATCGATTATCCACGGCCAGACCGGCTGGTTAAAGGCAATCCTAAACGCCTGACCCAGAGTGCCTATCAACATCCCAATATGGATTGCGGAATCTGGCAATGTGAAGTGGGTGCGTGGAATATCGTATTTGCCGAGAATAAACAGGAATTCTTTCAGGTAATCGAAGGGATCGTCCGTTTACATGATGCTCAAAGACAATCCTTTGTTGAAATCAAAGCAGGTGAAGCCGGCATTATTCCACCCGGTTTTATTGGCACTTTTGAAGTGGTTGAAGCCGTTAAAAAATATTATGTCGTGGTAGAAAGTTAAAAGATAAGTACGAATTCAATATCTTCATCAGTTAAGGAATTTTGCAATCAATTCCTTAACTTTTCTACGTATTCATTCAATTTCTTAAAATTTTATCCCTACATTCTTTTCAAAAAGTTGTCTCATTAACTTAACTTCCCTAGTTTTAAAAATAAACAAATTGATGCTGCATAATTAATTTCCTGACTACATTTCCTGCCATGTTTAAATACAGATCTTTTGTTTAGAAGGCTGCATGATCCAAGTGTATAAATTCTGGAAACAGCCATGAGTAGAAAACAGCCTGATCCGCCTAAACGCCCTTCACGTGTTCATTCAAATAGTTTTGACTATAGTCTAGATTTTAAAAAAATTGATTTCCGTAAACGGCCGGACTTATACCGGATCGGACACGGTGAGCAAGGCGTGCTTTTAGTAGAGCCTTATAAGTCGGAAATTCTGCCCCACTGGCGTTTTGCAGATGCTGAAAAAGCCCAAGCCAGTAGTGAAAAAATTTATGCCCTGTTTCTGGAATATTTAAAACATGAAGATTTCGTCGGTGCCGATATGGCACGCAAGTTTTTACAAATGGGTTATACCCGTGCCCGGCGTTATGCCAATCACAAAGGCGGCAAAAAATACGATGGGCCAGTTCCAGATGATAAAAAGGGTTTAAGTGGTGCGCATGGGCGTGAGGAATTGCCGCGCAGTTCTGAAGATCCGGTTAAAGCTGCTGCAGCGAAAATATTTAAACAAAAATGGGATGAAGCCAAAGTCCATCCCGAATATGTGCGACAAAAACAGCAATTTCAGGCTGCAATTCAGCAGCAAATTTCAAATTAGACAGATGCTTTTTGTGTGCCCTGAATTTGAGAAGGTTGCGCCAGATAGACCCGGTTACGCCCTGTATTTTTAGCCATATACAGTGCAGCATCTGCGGCATCCAGGAATCTTTGGTAATCTGGGTGACCATCAAATAGCGCACAGCCGATACTAACCGTGAGTCTAAATTGCTGTCCTTGAGCCGTACTGATCAAGCCATGCTCTACATATTTACGAATATTTTCAGCAATATTCAGTGCACGTCTTTCATCGGAATCGACCAGCAGCAGCAGGAATTCCTCACCACCGACACGGAATGCATAGTCACTGCCCTGAATATATTTCTGTAAGGCATCAGCAATAAATTTCAAGGCCAGATCACCAGCTGCATGACCATATTTATCATTAATGGCTTTGAAGAAATCGGCATCAATCGCTAGCAAGGATAATGGTGTCTGGTTATCACGAGAGAAGTTGATTTCACGTGAAATAATGGTATTTAAATAACGGCGATTCAATAACTGGGTTAGAGAGTCATTTCCAGATTCGATGTAATCTGCAACCTGAAATAATTGATCGACCAAGTGCTGTATTTCACGGTTTAAGTCACGAATACTTTGAATCAGATTCAGCATCTGATCTTTTTCAGTACATTCCAGCACTGCCTGATTCAGCGTATCGATCTGATAAATTCGCTCGATAATTAAATCGACCTGATCGGAACCGGTAAAGGCATAAGACGCCTTATGAATAAACCATAAGCCAAATTCTGACTTGGACAGCATTTGATGTCTAATGCCTGTAGTGCCAGAAAAGACCTTGAACATCAGCTCATTTTCCCAATCCAGCAATGAACTGCGCTGCTTATCTTTTTGTACCGCGACATCCTGCATTGCAGAAAATACCCGGTAACTGTGCTTCATTTCCTGATTCTGAACTGATTTCGCCTCATAGGAACGACACATAATTTCTGTGGCAAACCCCATGATTTGTACAATATAACTACAGGTAGTTAGCATGTTTGGCTGCGGATTTAAACTTAGCAATTCAAATATTTTGCGCTGAATTTCTCGTACACCGCGCATAATCAGCCAGGATGGAATCCCGACCCGTGCATGCACATGTCCAACAATATTCTGTTTTTGCACGGCCTCTGCATAACGCTTATTTAGCGCCACACTAAAACTTTCTGAAAGCCACTGATGTAAAGTATCGCGTAGACGCTGCTGAATCAGCTCATCGGTAAAATATTGAGATGCTTCTTCTTCCAGAAGCATATTTTTATAGAATTCTTCTACCAGTACCGAAGAGTGGTCTTGAATAAACTGAAATGCGTGTAGCAAATCATCCGATGAATAATTTTGACAGATCTGTTCCCACTGCTCCGCGAGCATAGCCATACACTCATTATTCATATAACTTTTCCCGATACTTTGCGATTCGCAGTGATCTTATGTGACAAATACAACAATATTCAGGCATTTTAACCCAATTACTGAATACAATCTTTGATAATATCGGTAGAAGTCTCCGAACATAAATTTATTTTAAACATTCAAATACAAGTCATTTGATCTATAAAATTAATTTACTCAATATTCGATGTTATGTTAGCCAAATTAAAAATAATGGACTAAGCCCAGACTCCATTTTTCCCAGTCTTTCGATTCCTGTTGCTGATATTCCCAGCCCGCCCGAATGGCATTTTGTGTATTCCATGCATATTGTAACTGGCTTTTCAATTTCAGTTGCCACTGATGGGAGTCTTCCCAATACGGCAGTTCCACCTGTACCAGACTATTGATCTGATCTGTCCAGATATTCTGGCAACCCACCGTTGGCCCCATACCGACACGCCATCCTTTGTCTAGTGCTTTTCTAGCCTGCACATGATTTTGTAGCTGCACATAGCAGAGATGTTCACGTGCTTCATTTGCCCAGCTATAGCCACCCTGAACCTGGAAATTGGCTACACCATGCTGTTGCTCGGTACTAAAATGGCCATACTGATCCAGTGCTTCCTGTTTCCAGCCTAAATTAAAGCCCCAAGATAACGGCGCTTTAAATGCATTGATCGGATTATAGGAATTCACTGTAAGTAGATCCAGGTGCTCCAGCTTCACGCGGTCATCACGGTATTGCAATGCACCATCCAGGAATAATAATTGGGTTCCAGTACGCAGCCCACCTTGCGGATCTATGAGGTCGTGATAAGCCTGACGATGACCCAACTGCACAAAAGTCTCACCCTGTACTTGCCCAGTTTCAAGAACGATATTTCGGGCATGATGGCTTTGAACCGGATCTATTTTTGGACGCTCTGGCTGCTGACGCTGTTTGTCTATCGCCAACTGACTTCTTAGGCCCAATAATTTGCGAAAGCGCGGCTGGGCAAAAGATTCATCTACTTCCTGGCGAAGGAAATCCAGATATAAATGGTCATAGGCCATTTCCAGAATCTTGGCTTGGTCTTCAGCCGGATAATGTTGCAGCATGGCTTCCATTTCAGAGGTTTCTGCATAAGCCACCTGATGCGCAGTTTTTGCCAAGGATTTGCCATGTTGCCGGGCTTGAGCCAGCAATTGAGTTTCCAGCGCCGGACGATAAATTTTCTTCCTGATCAGTCCCTGCTGTTCCACAACTTTTAAAGTTTCGACCGGAATCGCGGCGGTATCGAATTGCTGCTGCAAGTTCAGTTCAGGACGCACCAGATCAAAAAGCCCTAATAGACGATAGGCACAGTTATCATTAATGAAATAATAAGGGAAACTTACCTGCTGCATTTCCCAGAGATGCTTCACCAGAAAACCGGTTTCTTCAGGCGTCAGATTAAGTTCATATTCCCATAAATCACGGCTTTCAAAGTCACCATATTCCTTGACTTTGCGGTAATATGGCATCAAGGAATATTCACCTGGATATTGTCCGGTCAGCCCTTTCCAGGCAAAGGACCAATTATCATTACTGTCAACTGTGGCAGCATAATTGACTGCATAAGAAACCAGATTCAGTTGCTGCTGGTCTTTGGGATCCAGACGCAGCAAAGTATGACCAAACATGGAGCTGGGATTACCCATATAATCGGTGGCATAAATCAGGGTCGCTTGATAAGGCTTGACTTCATTCATCCAGCGCTCAAAATCCGGGCAACTTGCTTCAAGCAATTGCTGTTCAGAAATATTCAGCTGTTGCATTAACCACTGACTACGTGCCGGGAATTTACATCGTACAGACTGATTGGGTTCTGCGGGCTCAAACAATGCCTGTATATTTTGCTTTAATTCAAGCTGCAGATCTGTCTTGCCCTGCTTTGCCAGGAAATAACCAGGATAGCTGACTTCACTTTTTCCTTCAGTATTGGCATACATCAAACGCTGCCAGGTTGCGGTCTGGTGCAATTTTTTTTGTGTGGCTTGTTCTAGATAAGCTTGAATATCTGGAGAAATTTCGGATGCAAAACTTAGCGGACTCCACAGCAAGGTTGGGAGCAAAAAAGCATATTTCATTCAGTCAACGGTTCTTTTCAGTTTTTATTTATAAGAAAACCCTGCCAGGACAGCAGGGTTTTTACAGCGATACTTAGATATAAGCTTTTAATACTTCATCTTTAGCCATGACTGTTTGTAGAGTACTTAACACTTGTAAAGTATTCTGGTTTTCTTCTGAATAGATTTCAGAGAAATTCTGCTTAGATACAGTGAAGAAACGTGCTTTGTCTTCTGCCTTGATATTTAGCAGTTCAGCCAGTACATTCAGGCTTTCACCTTCACCTACGGCCATATCGCGTGCCAATGCCTCAGCATTTTCATTGGTAAAAGTCACGACTTGAGCCGTTACTGTACCGCCCTGGCTACATCCTAAAGTACCGAAAGTAATACCCAGCCACTGGTTAGTAAACAGGACGTTTGTTGTACCTGCAAGCAGCTTAGGAATAATGCCTGACTGGCCTGCCCATACCTGGCTACCAATACCACAACCTACATCTCTATCCGCCATCGCCATACCAGAACCCGTTGCCAATACCACAGCGAGCATAATCTTTTTTAACATACTTATTCTCCGGTTATTCTCATGCATCTTTTGTTATTACGCTAATGATGTAATCTTCATTACACATTCAGGAGAGTAGCGGGAAGTCTAATTTGGCGCAATGAAAAAACTGTCTGATTTACATAAAGATAAACAGAATAGTTTTACCGGGTTTTTAGACTCCAGTTACCTTGAGAATTACGCTGTCCTAGAATCTTTAATACCAGCACCAGACTGAGCAATAAAAGTAAATACCAGGAACCGAGCTTGCCCCAACCGACCATATGCCATTTTTCTACCTGGCTTGGATATAGCCAGATCTGATAAAAGGTACTGATGTTCTCAGCCACCCAGATAATGAAAGCCAAAATCAACAGGACAGGCAACATCGGCAGCTGAAAAGCATGCTGATTCAACTGAAATCGAATTCTGGTTTTCCAGAACATCACTACACTCCAGACAAATAACAGCAAGCGATAGTCCGGAATAAAGAATTTGCTCATGAAGTTGATGTAGGACAAGACGGCCAAAGCCAGCATATGGCTAAAGCGCGGCAATTTTTCAAATGAAACTTGGTATAAGCGTAAGGAACGTGCAAAAAAACTGCCGACAGCCGAATACATAAAGCCGGCAAATAAAGGCACCGTCAGTATTTTAAAAATTGCAGGTTGCGGATATTGCCAGGATGCAATTGCCGGATGGGTCAGGAAAATTTCCATGACCATCGCCATGATATGGAACAAGGCAATTACTTTGGCTTCGGCCCAGGATTCCAGTTTGGTATAGAGCAATACCACCTGAATCAGTAAAGCGAAAAATAATAGATAGTCATAGCGGTAGAAACCATAAAAAAGTTCACTACCCATTGATGCGGTTTGTGCAAAAGCAAACAGGAGCAGAATCCCAAATAAGGCAGCCGAAGCTGCCTTATAGGTAAATTCAAACCCTGATTTAAAAAAGTCGATCAAGGCTTACATCCTAAAGATATTTAGCGCTGTACTCATGTACGGTATCAATAAATACTTTAGGATTGGCTGGATCCACCCACTGGGTAATGCCATGACCTAAGTTGGCTACATAACCGGTTTTTTCACCGTTGGCATAGGCATCATCCAGCATCAACTTGGTCGCTTTAGCAATCGCGTCCGGAATGCCATATAAAGTTGCCGGATCCAGGTTGCCTTGTAGCGCAGCACGACCTGCAACAGTCTGGCGTGCAACATTGAGCGGCGTGGTCCAGTCCAGACCAAAAGCATCTGCACCGGTCGCGACCATAGGCTCTAGCCATTGGCCACCACCTTTGGTAAACAGAATCACTGGAATCTTGCGGCCATCTTTTTCACGTTGCAAACCTGCCACAATTTTCTGCATATAATTGAGTGAAAATTCAATATATTCACGATGAGCAAGTGCCCCGCCCCAGCTATCAAAGATCTGTACTGCCTGAGCACCTGCATCAATCTGGGCATTCAGATATTCAGTCACAGCATCTGCTAAACGTTCTAATAAAGCATGCAGAACCTCTGGCTGTGCGTACATCATGTTTTTAGTGAAGCGGAAGTCTTTGCTCGAACCTCCTTCAACCATATATGTCGCCAAGGTCCACGGACTGCCAGAGAAGCCGATCAATGGTACTTGCCCACCCAAAGCGGAACGAATGGTCGACACTGCATTCATTACATAATCAAGCTCAGACTTGGCATTGAATTTGGGTAAATTAGCCACATCCTGTTCAGTCCGCACAGTTTTGTGGAATTTCGGACCTTCACCTGCTTCAAAATACAGACCCAGACCTAAAGCATCTGGTACAGTCAGAATGTCAGAAAATAAAATGGCCGCATCCAGCTCATAACGGCGTAAAGGCTGTAAAGTCACTTCACAGGCAAATTCAGTATTTTTGCAAAGAGAAAGGAAATCCCCTGCTTTGGCACGTGTTTCTCGATATTCTGGTAAATAACGGCCTGCCTGACGCATCATCCATACAGGGGTAGTATCTACAGGTTCACGTAACAATGCGCGTAGAAAACGATCATTTTTTAAGGTCGTCATTCACTTTCCTATCTATCTTTGATATTGCCCACATCATAACAAAATGACTGCATTTTGAATAACTTCTCATGACTTTAAAAACCGATCATGTTAAGTGATCAAATGTGAGGAATTACACAAAAGAACTACTGCATCTCCACATTTTTTCTGTAATACTTATAGTGTTTTTTCACATAGTTAACGAAATATTTTTAAGGTTGAGTTACATGTTAGTTCGCACAATGCTCGCTGTGAGTCTAGGTTGCATTTTCGCAGGTACTGTTTTCGCTGCGTCTACTGCTGAACAACCATTAAACCCCCAAGTTGTCACTAATGTTGCGGTTCAGGATCCGATTGATCCTTTAGCAACTGAAGCTTCGGCAGCACAAGCAGAAACTCGAATTAGTGCTCAAGAACAACAAGATCTGAAGAAAGCTTCTGAAGCATTAGATGTATTACAAGATACTGAAGACCAGACTGCCGATATCGGTGCTGCTCCAACCACGACTAAAGCACCGACGAATTCTGCTGCTGCGAAAGCATCTTGGACTTTAGACGGCCTTAATAATGCAAGCTGGTATGAAGATATTGGTAAAGGCCAATTTCCGGTATATGCACGTGCGCATGTCATGTTAAATAATGCCCATGCTTCTCCAGGTGCGATTGACGGTACTAGCGGTAAAAATACCTTGAAAGCGATCGCATCTTTCCAGCAAATGAATGGTATTAAACCAACCGGTACATTGACTCAGGAAACTTGGGATGCCCTATTGGCTAAACAGGGTTCTAAGCCTGCTTTTGTGGAATACACCATCACTGAAGAAGACTTAAAAGGTCCTTATGCCGAGTCTATTCCTTCTGACTATGCCTTACAGGCAAAAATGAAAGGTCTGTATTACACTCGCGTAACTGAAATGCTGGGTGAAAAATTCCATATGGATGAAGACTTTTTGAAAAAGTTAAATCCAAAAGCTACCTTCAAAAAAGCTGGGGAAAAGCTGATTGTTGCCAATATCCGCAATGAAGTTCCTGAAGACATTCATTTGATTGTGGCGCATAAAGGCGCCAAGCAGCTTTATCTCTTCAATAGCCGCAACCAGATGATTGCTTCTTTCCCGGCAACGATTGGTAGTTCAAGTACTCCATCGCCAACAGGAACTTATAAAGTGACTGGCGTAGCGAAAAACCCATGGTATAGCTACTCACCATCTAACTTCGTTCAGGGCAATAACAAGAAACCACTTTCTTTACCACCTGGTCCAAACGGTCCTGTAGGTAATATCTGGATCGGTTTAAGCAAAAAATCATTTGGTATTCATGGTACGCCAAATCCATCTGCAATCTCTAAAACTGCGTCACATGGTTGTATCCGTCTGACTAACTGGGATGCGAATGATTTAGGCCGTAAAGTGAAATCAGGCGTAACTGTCCGTTTCCTTGAATAATCTTTATTTAAATACCTAAGCCCGCTTACGAGTGGGCTTTTTTATACCTGCTTTCTCTTATATCGTTGCAAAAATGCAATGATCTGTCGCCTGTTTATAATTTTTTAAGAATTAAAACAACGTTATGATGATCTCAAGTTAAAAATTAAAGTGAGATAAATTCATGAAAGCTTTTCTACATCCAAGTGAAAATCGTGGTCATGTAAAAATGGGCTGGCTGGAGTCTAAACACAGCTTCTCATTTGGCAACTGGTACAATCCGAACTATATGGGCGTGAGTGCATTACGCGTTATTAATGATGATCTGATTGATGCACATCAGGGCTTTGGTACCCATCCGCATGACAATATGGAAATCCTGACCTGTGTATTGAAAGGCACGATTACTCATCAGGACAGTATGGGCAATCATGGCGGTATTGCAGCAGGTGAATGGCAACTGATGAGTGCTGGAACCGGTGTACGTCATAGTGAAATGAACCAGGATGATGAACAGGTGCGTCTCCTGCAAATCTGGATCATTCCGAATGAACATGATGCTCAGCCAAATTATCAGCAAATTCGTCTGGATGCAAAAGAACAACCGAATCAATGGCATTTAATTTGTGGACCAAATGACAATGCACCCATGCACATTCGTCAAAATGCTGAAGTCAAAACAGCCGTGATCCAGCAAGGTCAAAGTCTAGATATTAAGGCTACCCAGCATATCAATTATGTACATGTGATTTCTGGCTCAGTACAAATTGCAGAATATACAGTTGAAGCTGGTGGTGCGATTGCCTTTATGGATGACGCAGAGATTAAAGCAATTGAAGATGCACAAGTGATCTGGTTTGATTTACCAGAAGCTGCTCATTAAAATTTCTATTTATATTCAGTCTATGCCGACTCATCATTTTGATCAGTCGGCATTTTTATAGAAAACATATAAAAATAAAAGTGATTCACTCCTTACGAGGATGTGAGCTTCAATATCCCACTATACAAATTAAACCAATTCACATCAGTTTTTTACCGAACAACAGTAAATTTTGGGCGAAGATTGAGCTGATCCATTTTGATTGGATCAATATAGCGAATGGCTGTTCTGGTCATTATCTTGTATAGATTAAACAGGTGTATGCACCTTTTCATTTATTCTAAATAAACCGAAGAGCACATCTAATGAACCAGATTTTAGAAATCCAAAGCAGCCAGCAACAAGCTCTGCACTTTTTATTAGACTTTTTAAAACAGCAGCAATATCAGTTTACGGCCATTACCCCACTTTCCCATCAACGGATTCTGGATCGTAAAAGAAGCGAAAAAAATAAATATAAAACCCTACAGGATATCTTTGGCTGGAATCTGGAATTTACAATTACCGATCTTGATCCTGTTCTTTTTTCATTATTATTAGAGCATCAGCTTTTGGAAGTTCAGGATAACGCATATAAAAGTCTGATCAGAGTCGCTTCACTCGAAGACGAATTATTTATTCACTCAGCCTTTCCCACCACCCAACAGGACGCTGTTTTTTTTGGTCCTGATACTTACCGTTTTGCCTATCATTTAAAGCAATATTTATCTTGCCAGGCCAATTCTTTTAAACGAGCGGCTGAAATATGCTGTGGCACTTCTGCTGCTGCAATTCATATGGCTAAACATTTTCCAGATCATGAGGAAATCTTTGTCGCAGATCTGAATCCGAAAGCTCTTCTCTATAGCCAGATTAATATCGATTTTTCAGGTTTTAATTCGATTCATCCTGTGCAAAGTAATTTATTTTCTGATCTTGAAGGCCAGTTCGACCTGATTTTTGCCAATCCCCCTTATTTAATTGATCCAGATCAACGGCAATACCGTCATGGTGGCAATGAACTGGATGGTAATGAATTGTCTTTTAAGATTATTAAACAAGGTTTACAACGACTCAGTCCAGATGGACGTCTATTTTTATATACTGGCGTCACTATTTGTCAGGATGGCAATCGCTTCTTACAGCATCTGGAAGCCTTGATGAAACAGCATCAAAATATTGACTGGTGTTATGAGGAAATTGATCCGGATATTTTCGGTGAGGAGTTAGAGCAACCTGCTTATCAACATGTAGAAAGAATCGCGCTAGCCCTGCTCAAGTTCGAAGTCAAAACTGATAGAACATGAAATTTCAACTCGGGTTGAGGTTATTTTTAAACTGCGGCCTAATTAAAACAAATAAAAATTAAATCAACCCACATCACATTTAAAATTATTTTTAATAATTATTTATCATTAAAAAACATATACTTAAATTAAATATTAGTTCTATTTTATCGACACTTACTTCTATAATTCTCATCTGATATTTACGACAACTTTAAAAATAATGTCGTCTTTTGGGTTATACCTTGGGGAAAATTGTGGAAAGAAATTATTTGAGGTTGAAAACAACCTTACTAGCCTTATCGCTATCGATGAGTCTGATTGCCTGTGGTGGAGGTGGCAGTAGCGGGACATCTTCTCCTGCAGAAACACCAGATTCTGCTGTTAATCCACCATCAACAACTAATCCATCTGATAACGAGGAATCATCCCCCTCACCTGTAGAAACACCTGATGGCAGTACACCACCTTTAAATCCACAAACGCCAACGACCACCCGGATTAATAAGGCATTGAGTACAGGTGATGCCCGACCTTTGATTCAGCAAGATTCCGCTACATTGTTAGACTGGGCCTTGCAGCTCGCCAAGCAACAACAAACATGGCAAAAGGGTTTAATTACCTCACTCTATACCAGTTCGAATGGCAAAGTTTTGCAACCTCAACTGCAATTTACGCCAACTGCTTCGATTAATCTTTATCCTTATGATTTAAGCGCAGCTTTGCCAATTGCAGTTTCAGATCAAGCCTGCGGCTGGAATTTAAGTCAGCAGGCGAATAAAGGCTGTGGTTTGGGAGTCGCATCACAAATCGGTAAAGGCCGTGCGCTGGCTTTTGGCCAGAATATGCTTGGGGGGATCTCAGCGAATAATCCTGACATGGTAGATTTTGCACCCGTGCTCAACAATGGTTTTCGCTGGCTATTAACTGGGAAAACACAAGCACAGCCTAAACAAGAACTAAAACTTACCGTAAATGGTCTGGCACAAACCAACCTGAGCATGATAGAAAATATTTTGCCCAGCATTTAGGGGTTAAAGTTACCTTTCTACATTGTAATGTACTGGATCAAACCAATACCTGCTGGAAAGATGCTGACCTGATGATTTTAGGCAGTAATATTGGCGCCAATAATTTTGAATCCAGCTTGATTCAGGAATATCTGGAGGCAGGTAAGCCAATATATTTCCAGGCAATGGGTTATAACGTCACTACACCGATGGAAAAAATCTTTTCGGCATTGAAGATTGAGACCAATAATAATTACTGGCGTGGCCAAGATACTTTACTCATGTCTTCAGGACGTTCTATCACAGATCAATGGAATAAAGTGAATGACATTGATAGTACGATCCAAATGTTGGAATATTTCAAGTCACCAAGTGCGGCACGTCTAGGTGATTTAAATGCCAATAATCCGTTGATTCAAACCATCAATAAAACTTCTACCAATCTACAAAATTTAAATGCACAAGGCATTACTGCATTTAGCGCAAAAAATAATAATCAGATTCTAAAAGCTTTGGTGTTATTGGCAGATCTCTGGCGTCCAGGCGTGAATTACAGCGGACTGTCGAAAAATGGCGATGCTCTGACTTTTATGCGTACCTATGCCAGCGACTCCTGGACGGACTATAAACGCAAAACCACATTCGTGAATCCAAATGGTGCCGGCGATTATATACCAGCCTCTGCACAAAACATGGCTGTCAGTGCTCAAGCCGAAACCATTACCGTGACCATTCCACAAGGCAGTGGAATTACCACAATTGGTCGTGCCAGCATTCCGGGCAAACCTGTCAGTATTGAGATTGTTGATGCTCAAGGTGCGCAGCTTTCAGTCCAGACCAGCTATTTACGTGCTTGGGGCAATCCATTTGATGATGGCGGCTATAAACGTCCTCGCCGACCAAACAGTTTCGCCGTAAAATTAGACGCCACTCAAAGCAATGACTTTATCAGCCCGTTCGGTGGACCATTGATGTTGAATTACAGCAATGCCAAAGCAGGCTCTGTGGTGACCTTAAAAATCAAAGGCGAAGCAAAATATGCACATTATGATTTTACTCAAACGATCACTGAAGCGGATATTAGCGAGGCCACCAGCATCCTGCAAAGTAGAAACTTCGGCTGGAACACTTTTAAATTTGTTGGTGGTGAAATTCAACAGACCAATGACTATGCTTTAAAAGCCATTGGTGATCGATCGGTACGTACCTATGTGGATCAGATTAAGGGCGTAATCTTTGACAGTAACCACATTGCTAACGGTTATAACAACATGCCGCTGGATAGCAGTACGGCACAGCGTTGTAATGAATTAGGCTGGGATTGTACCGGCACAGTTCATCGTGCCCCGAATGTTCAACATTTTGTGGGCTGGATTGCGACCTGTGGCTTCCTGTGCTCAGGAAATCCATCAGATGGGTCAACTGGCATTGATACCGGTTGGGGCTGGGTACATGAACTGGGACATAATACTGTTCAGGATGTCTTAACCATGGTATTCCCTTCTACTGAAACCGGAATAACTATTGGTTGCGTAGTGGAATGTAATAACAACATTCTGGCAGGCCTAAGCATGATGCGTAAATATCATCTATATGCTCAGGACAGTAATGGCAGCAACTTCCGCCACCCAACCTTATATGCCAATATCAAGGATACACGGAGTCTTGGTCTGTCAGGTGAGGTACAACGTGCCGCCATGGAAAAACTCTTATGGCAAGATGGCTATCATGTATCGATGCAGGCCTTCCATATCCAGATGGCCATGAACTATACCCGTTTACATCAAGGTAAATCGCGACCTGATCTTCAGGGTGTATTTGAGTTCATACGCCTACTGAATACGGCACAACGTTTATATAACCAGATCGATTTAAGTAAAGCTTCTCAAGCAGATAAGAATAAACTGGGACTAGGTGCATTTAATGCGAAAAACATGAGCCGCCCTGACCTGATTTATGTACTCAGTTCAAAAATCATGGGCTATGATCTTAAAGATTTCTATGCACTTTATGGCTTGCCTTTAACTGCAACCGCACATGCTTCAGTCGCCATGCTTAATCTGCCTACCGCACCTTTGTATTTCTATGCGCAACCAGATGGCGGTTCAAATCGCCTGGCAACAGGACAATGGCTCACCATTCCAGCAAACGGCCCTCTCCCTAACTATCCTTACTAATTGACCAATTTAATATAAAAAAATCCCGGCTTCGGCTGGGATTTTTTATAGCAGAACATTTTCATGATCCGTGTATTAGCGATCAGTGAGAACTAAATAAATAGCTATTTATTTTTCTTGTCTCGACTGCCTTCAAGGATTTCAATTAAGCTCAGATTAATATTTCTCGCCAGTTTTTTTAATTTCTCTCTCGGTTTTCCTCTGCAAAGAAAGCGGAAACTATAGAGCTCATCTTTATAAGAAATCACATAGAAAAAAGTTCCTACTGGCTTTTCTTTAGTTTCTGTCCCGCCTCTTTTTAAGAGTCCTGTACAGGCAATATAAATATCAGAATAAAACATTTTCTTGGCTTTTCTGACCATTTCCTGCGTGACTTCCATAGATTCTGGAGTATATTTTTTAATAAATTCAGGTTTGATTTTTAAAATATTCTCTTTGACACCCATGTCATAACAGACCAGTCCGCCATATAAAATATCACCCGAATATTTATTTTGGGAAAATCGGTAAGCCAGGTAACCTGCTGATGCACTCTCTAGAAAAGTAATACTTAATTTTTTTTTGGCGAGTAATTTTATACATTTATTCATAGAGTAAACTCCTGACTTTATGATCATCTATAGAGTATTAAATATTCAAAAATAAAAGATTAAATACTTAGCTTCTGAATGTCCTAGCAAAACTAAAACTGAACTGCCCTTGCTCACCACCTTAAACCAGCTGTATATCCTCAGTCATTTATATGACTTAAGTTCATACCAACGAAACTCATAATAACCTTGACGGGTTTTAACTCTGATTGGCTTTCTGATTTGATGTGTATTAGATTTTTTATAGGTTCATGATAGTTGTATGCCTAAAAGCATAAATAGTAGAAGATATAAAATATAGATCACTGAAATGATGGCTAAGTCGATTTAAGTGTGAACTAAAATGTGCTTATTAATTCAGGGTTTATTTATAAGACGATGAATAGGTTTAATTAAGAAGTGAATAATTTCAAAGACAAAATCCTGGCAAGATACCAGGATTTTTTATATTCACTTTTGGTCATGTCATATGACCACTAAATAATTTTGAAAATTTTGCCGCTGATGGTGCTTTGAAAAAACATTTCAAAACTTGGGCGAATATTTTCACCTTCAACCGTAATATGTTTAACGTTAGAATCCGATTGGGTATGAACAAAATCAGGGTCAACAGTAGCCTGAATCACGTATTGAACACCGAATTGATCTTTCACATTAATATTTTGCTTAAGCATAAATAAACCTTTAGTAATGATTATAAGAGAGATCGGCTAGAAATTGGTTAGCCAATATATAATTTAAATATTAAATAACTTTATGATTTAATTTAAATAATTGATTTAAAGATGTATAAAATGTACGACCGTCTAGATTCAGGTCAACTTCGATTCCTGATTGAAGTAGCACTCTTTTACCTACTTCAATTTCCTTAAAACCTTGACGTGTATTTTGCATTTTATTCAAGGGAATCAAAGAAACAATAATTTCTGTACCATTTTTAGATTTTGCAATTAATTCATTAATTTTTAACAACTTGTATCCTATTTTTATACTTCTTCCAATCTAGAAAAAGCTTTTTAACTTTTATTTAAAACAATAAAAAAGCACTGATGCGTGCTTTTTTATTCTACAGACTTATAGCGCAGTAATATTTACAGCATTTGGGCCTTTTTGACCTTGAACTACGCTGAATTCAACTTGCTGACCTTCCATTAAGGTTTTAAAACCTGAACTAGCAATTTCACTGAAATGAGCAAAAACATCTGGACCAGATTCTTGTTGAATAAAACCGAAACCTTTAGTTTCGTTGAACCACTTTACAGTACCTTTAACAATATTTGAGTTTGACATAATAAAACCTACTAATTTTTAATAATTTTTAGTCATCTGAATGACCAGTTGTAACTTTGAAAATAATAAAGAATGGAACTTAAAATCTGGATAAAACGAAGGATTATGAATAAAACGACGATACTTAAGGAAGATTTTTTGCAACAAGACTTTTTTCTAGTTAAGGCCAGTATACAGGAAGATTTAAAATAATCAAGTTTTCTTATATATATATTTAATTACTTTATAAATATTATTTTATTATTTACAGAATTTTTATTAAATTTCGATTAATTTCAATTACTTGATAAGATAAAACCGTATTGTTTGAGTAGGTTGAACTTCTACATTTTAGATTACCTTCGCTTTCTCCAAACAAAAAAAGCAGAGAAATAACAATGTCATCGCTCTGCTTTACTTAATATTAGGCCGCCCTTTTCCTAATAATATTAAAAGGTCACACGCTTATATTCCCGATATTCCGGTATCCAGAAATTCGTATCAATGGCTTTCTGCAGCACATCAAAACCAACTTTTGGAGCGACGCCATCCTCAACCGCAGCTTGCGCAACCCTTAAGGCAATAATCTTGGAAATATGCTGAATCTGATCCAGATCTGGCAACAAATTGGCGGTTGGGTCTTGAAGTTTTGGAGAGCATTCTGCTAAGGCATTACTTGATGCCATCAGCATATTATCCGTAACACGTGTAGCACCTGAAGCAATCACGCCTAGTCCAATTCCCGGAAAAATATAAGAGTTATTGCATTGAGAAATAGTATAAATCTGTTCCTGATAATTAACAGGTGCAAATGGGCTACCTGTAGCAATCAAAGCTTTCCCATTGGTCCATTGAATAATATCGGCTGGAACAGCTTCTACGCGAGAAGTAGGATTCGATAAAGGGAAGATAATCGGATGTTCACAATTTTCAGCCATTGTCGTGATCACATCTTTGCTAAATAATCCCGGCTGTCCAGATACCCCAATCAACACTGTGGGTTTCGCATATTTGATGACATCCGATAGAGAAATAATCTCTTCAGCATTTCCCCATTCAGCAATATTTTCTGGTTCTTGCGCTAGTTTTCTCTGGAAATTTAATAGATTTGGCTGATTCTGGGTAATAAGGCCGAAGCGATCCACCATAAAAACCCGCTTACGTGCCTCTGCATCAGTCAGGCCTTCTGCTACCATTTTTGCCACAATCTGTTCAGCGATCCCACAACCGGCTGAACCTGCTCCCAAAAAGGCAATGGTCTGGTCTTTTAGTTGCTTATTAGACGCATAGGAAGCTGCAATCAGACTGCCTACTGCCACAGCTGCCGTACCCTGAATATCGTCATTGAAGCAACATACTCGATCGCGATATTTTTCCAGTAAAGGCATGGCATTGTGCTGGGCAAAATCTTCAAATTGAATTAGCGCATCGGGCCATCTTTGCTGAATTGCCTGTATCACCATTTCGACAAATTCATAATATTCATCACCGGTGATACGAGGCTGACGCCATCCCATATAAATCGGATCATTCAACAACTGCTCATTGTTCGTGCCTACATCCAAAGTAATAGGCAAGGTATAGGCCGGACTAATGCCTCCGCAGGCCGTATATAAAGCCAGCTTTCCAATCGGAATGCCCATTCCGCCAATACCCTGATCGCCTAAACCAAGAATGCGCTCTCCATCTGTAATCACGATCACTTTGACATTTCTTCGATTTACATTATGTAGGATATGCTCAATATGATCCCGATCCGGATAGGAAATAAAAACCCCGCGATGACGGCGATAAATCTCGGAAAAATGCTGACATGCTTCTCCTACCGTTGGCGTATAGATGATCGGCATCATTTCGCTTAAGTGATTTTCAATCAAATGATAGAAAAGCGTCTCGTTGGTGTCCTGGATGTTACGTAGGTAAATATGCTTATTGATTGCATCATTGAATGAGCAGTATTGCTGATACGAACGCTGACTTTGTTCCTCAATCGATTCGATCACTTGGGGCAAAAGTCCATGTAAATTAAAATGAATACGTTCTTCTACAGAGAAAGCTGAGCCTTTATTCAGCAATGGGAGTTCAAGTAATGCAGTGCCTGCGTAGGGAATATAAAGTGGACGTTTAGGATTCAGAGGTTCAGTTGCCATTTTTAACTCGCACTTTAAAATTCGACATAAATGAAAGCCGAAAAGAACAAAAAATTATCCTACTATCGTAGTCGACTTTCAGCTGTTTCAGTCATTCAGCGAATTAATAATGAAAAATGTTCTATTTAATAAACTAATAACGGCAATAAAATAAGCTCTAAATTTTTATATCCTCTTTTTCAGATAAAAATTTAGATCATACTTTTTTAATTGAGACTTAAGCTCAATGACTGGGATTAAATTTTAGAAATTAGAGCCATATATGCATTCGTTTTTATTCATTCATTTTTTAATAAGAAAATATCTTAGAAATTAGATCAATTAGCTTGTTATCTATCTGCTTTATCTAAAAAATCAGACAATTTTCAACTAAATAAAACTTAGGCAATAAAAAACCCCGATCAATGATCGGGGTTTTCCGTATCTGGCGGAAGCGGTGAGATTCGAACTCACGGAGGACTCACACCCTCGTCGGTTTTCAAGACCGGTGCATTAAACCGCTCTGCCACGCTTCCATGTGCGCAATAATACGGAGCTTTTAGGCGACTGACAAGTGAAAATTACAGTGAATCTCATCAACTGCATATAGTTTCATCAAATCCTTACAATTTTGCTGCCAATTCTGCCCCTTCACGAATTGCACGCTTGGCATCTAGTTCAGCAGCCAGCTTTGCTCCACCAATAATATGGTAATTCGCTAAAGTCTTTTGATCCTCTGAAGGCATGACATCTTTGACTGACTCCTGACCAGCACAAACGACGACCGTATCTACACGCAGCAACTGATCATGCCCATCCACTTCAATCCACAAACCTTCATCCGTAATCGATTTGTAGTGCACACCGCGTAACATGCGTACGCCATGTTTTTTTAATTGGGCACGATGAACCCAACCCGTGCTTTTACCTAAGCCTGCTCCTAAAGCAGTAGTTTTACGCTGCAACAGATAAATTTCACGTACAGGTGGCTCCACTTCTGCTGGCTGCAGTCCGCCTTCACTTACATAGTTTGCATGCAGATCTACACCCCACTCCCGTTTCCATTCATCTACAGGCTGCGGCTGCGGCTGATGCGGTGGCTTTAATAAAAATTCCGATATGTCAAAACCGATTCCACCGGCACCAATGACCGCGACACGATCTCCTACTGGTGCGCCGCGCAATACTTCAGCATAAGACAGGACTTGAGGTGCATCACTACCGGCAATTTTCAATTCACGCGGAACAACGCCCGTAGCCACAATAACCTCATCAAAACCTTCGCGTTCCAGCTGTTCCCGATTCACTCGGGTATTTAAACGGACATCTACCCCAGTTTTTTCCAGCTGCACTTTGAAATAGCGAATGGTTTCGTGGAATTCTTCTTTGCCTGGAATCACTTTGGCCAGATTAAATTGCCCCCCCACTTCATTAGTGGCTTCAAATAAAGTCACATCATGACCGCGGCTGGCTGCGACTGTGGCTGCGGATAAACCTGCCACTCCACCACCTACTACGGCGATGCCTTTAGGCTTTTTGGTTTTGACATAGACCAGTTCGGTTTCATAGCCGGCACGTGGATTCACCAGACAGGTAGCGCGTTTATTTTTAAAGGTATGATCCAGGCAGGCCTGATTACAGGCGATACAGGTATTAATTTCATCAACACGATTGGTTGCTGTCTTATTCACCCAGAATGCATCTGCCAGTAATGGGCGTGCCATTTGCACCATATCTGCCTGTCCCGATGCCAAAATCGCTTCAGCCGTTTCTGGCATATTGATCCGATTCGATGCAATGACTGGAACAGCAACATGCTTTTTGACTTCTGCGGTGTAATCTACGAATGCAGCACGAGGAACAGAAGTGACAATCGTCGGAATACGCGCTTCATGCCAGCCAATACCAGTATTGAGTAAAGTTATTCCAGCCTTCTCTAATGCTTTAGCGACGGTAATCACTTCCTGCATAGTATTGCCATCATGCACCAGATCTAGCAAGGACAAACGGAAACAGATAATAAATCTTTCACCAATTTCAGCACGAATCGCTTTAACAATTTCCACTGCAAAACGCATGCGGTTTTCAATTTCTCCGCCCCAGCGATCAGTACGCTGATTGACATGACGGCTTAAAAACTGGTTAATCAAATACCCTTCAGAGCCCATGATTTCCACGCCGTCATAACCCGCTTTTTTAGCCAGTTTTGCAGTTTTAACATAGTCCTGAATCGTATCCAGAATCTGGTTTTCAGACATCTGACGTGGTTTAAAAGGTGAAATTGGCGATTTGATCGGACTGGCAGATACCACAAAAGGCTGATAGCCATAACGTCCGGCATGCAAAATCTGCAACAGAATCTTGGCCCCATGCTTATGCACGGCATGCGTAACCAGTCGATGCGGTGCAACATCGCCCAAGGTATTCATGGTTCCGCCAGCAGGCAATAACCAGCCCTGACGATTCGGTGAAATCCCGCCAGTAATCAGGAGACCCACACCACCTTTGGCACGTTCACCAAAATAAGCGGCCAGTTTAGGATAATTATAAAAACGATCTTCCAAGCCCGTATGCATTGATCCCATCACCACACGGTTTTTAATCGTGGTGAAACCCAGATGTAATGGTTTTAAAATATTTGCATAGCGCGTCGTTGTCATAAAATATCCCTGATTCTTATTTGGCTAAAAGCTTAAATCTTATCAATGTACTTTAACTGATTTTCAGAGGCTTTTTATGACTATCAGGTCCGCTTTCTCAGGCACAAATACCAATTGTGATATTCATGCTGTACCTTAATAGGGAATTTATTGCTGCCATTGATTTTTGCTCGATTTCCATAAGGCAATTACGCCGAGTACTGTACCAATGGGAAAACTGAGCAGCATCAGGATCGCCATAATTCTGGACAAGGTGCGTCCTGAACCATTGCCCTGTTTGACCTTGAGACAGGCCTGAATGTTCAAAACAATCAGCACAGCCAAAAGTAGCAACACAATACCCAGACTCAACATGGAAATCGTCGACTGCTGATATTCCAGATATAAAAATGCAACTGTACTAAAAACCAGCAAACCGGCATAGATTCCATGCACAATCGACAGGGTTTCATTTTTGGCAGCCGGTTGCAGATTAGGTAAAGGAGGAATATTCGGGCTCATGAGGGCTATCCTAAAGATGTTTTTTCTTAATGATGTTATTGAATCTTCCCAGATTTTCCTATTTTTTAAGCGTTTGTCAAAAATACGGTAATTTTATGATTATCTAAGCCTATTGAATCAAGATTTTGAAACGAGTTTTTCTTTTCTAAAGCAAACCTAAATAAAATAATGATACAATTGATGCAATATGTGTTTTTTCAGGCCACCACTTCTGGCGTGCCTATTTCATATCATTAGGATGAACAATGTCTGATAATGCAACTATCTTGCAGAATGTCCCAGTAGGCAAAAAAGTTGGTATTGCCTTTTCTGGCGGTCTAGATACTTCTGCAGCTCTTTTGTGGATGAAACAAAAAGGCGCTGAACCTTATGCTTATACAGCAAACTTGGGTCAGCCAGACGAAGACGATTACGATGCGATTCCAAAAAAAGCTGAAGCTTATGGCGCAGTAAAAGCACGTTTGATCGACTGCCGTTTACAGCTTGCATTAGAAGGTATTGCTGCAATTCAATGTGGCGCGTTCCACATTTCTACAGGTGGTGTTCCATACTTCAACACGACTCCTCTTGGCCGTGCAGTGACAGGTACCATGCTGGTAACTGCAATGAAAGAAGATGACGTGAACATCTGGGGTGACGGTTCTACTTATAAAGGTAACGACATCGAGCGTTTTTACCGCTACGGTCTGTTGACTAACCCTAACCTGAAAATCTACAAACCTTGGTTAGACCAGACCTTCATTGACGAGCTAGGTGGCCGTGCAGAAATGTCACAGTTCCTGATCGACAATGGCTTTGACTACAAAATGTCAAAAGAGAAAGCTTACTCAACTGACTCAAACATGTTGGGTGCGACTCACGAAGCCAAAGATCTTGAATACCTGAATGCCGGTATCAAAATCGTTGATCCAATCATGGGCGTTGCATTCTGGAAAGAAGACGTTGAAATCAAACCTGAAGAAGTATCGATTACTTTTGAAGAAGGTTTCCCTGTTGCAATCAACGGTCAACGTATCGAAGATCCAGTGGAGTTCATTCTTGAAGCGAACCGTATTGGTGGCCGTCATGGTCTAGGTATGTCGGATCAGATCGAAAACCGTATCATCGAAGCGAAATCTCGTGGTATCTACGAAGCTCCGGGTATGGCCCTTCTTCACATCGCTTATGAACGTCTGGTCACTGGTATTCATAACGAAGATACGATCGAACAATACCGTATCAACGGTCTTCGTTTGGGTCGTCTTCTGTACCAGGGTCGCTGGTTCGATTCTCAAGCATTGATGCTTCGTGAAACTGCACAGCGTTGGGTTGCCAAAGCGATCACTGGTACTGTGACTTTAGAACTGCGTCGTGGTAATGACTACACCATCATGAACACTGAGTCTCCTAACCTCACTTATGAAGCTGAGCGTTTAACTATGGAGAAAGGTGATTCTATGTTCTCTCCAGCAGATCGTATCGGTCAGTTAACTATGCGTAACCTGGACATCACAGATACACGTGCAAAACTGGGTATCTATACAGATTCTGGCCTGCTTGCAGTAGGTACAGGTTCTGCAGTACCTCAATTAAAAGACAAAAACAAATAAGTTTGTTTTAACGTCAAAAAAACCGCTCAATTGAGCGGTTTTTTTATAGATTCGATTTAGGTATTTACACTATTTGGATTTGCAGTGCGGATCGACTGATAATAAATCTGATTCCGTCCTAGCTGTTTGGCCCGATACAACGCCTGATCGGCAATTCCCAATAAGACATCCTTATCAATAAAGTCTTCACCACGATACACAGTGATGCCCAAACTGATGGTGATGTGATCAGCCACACCAGATTTCTCATGCGGAATTTCCAGACGCTCAATCGCATTAAAAATATTAGAAGCCACTGCATAAGCACCATGAGCATCAGTTTCTGGAAGCAGTACCACAAACTCTTCACCACCATAACGGGCCACGAAATCCATATGCCGGATCGCATTTTTAATAGTAAAGGCAATACTGGAAATGACATCGTCCCCTTTTTGATGTCCATAAAAATCGTTATAGTTTTTAAAATGATCCACATCGATAAATAAAATCGCTAAAGCATGCTGATTACGGCGAGAACGTTCAAAAAAGATATCCAGTGTTTCATCGAAAGTTCGTCGATTAGAGATTTTGGTCAGCTCATCATGCTGGCTTAAATGCAATAATTCTGTGGTATGAATCCGCTGAATTTTCTCACTGATTCTGGCCCGCATGGTGTATAGAAAAATCATTCGCTCACGGGCAAAAAGCATATAACTAATCACACATCCCAATAGGCTACTGCCAATTAGAATCCGCCCCAAGACCAGCGCATTAAATTCGATCGATAACACGGATAACAGCCAGACCGTACAAAGTGCAGCAAACAACCCCGTGATTAACATCTGTAAAGGTTTTACTCCGGTCAGAATATACCCCAGAATGTAGATAATAGTGATGATCGCCATCGACTGATGTTGCAAGCTTACTGTTTGAATGGACATGGTCAGATAAGAGGTCGAGACTATCATCCAGAACATTAGCAGCATGGAAGCCTGCGGAAAAAAGTGTTTGATTTTAGGCAGACAGGAGAAGAAATAAAAAGCAAGTAAAGCGAGACTACCATTGATCAGCCCCAGCATACAGCGCACAAAATCTTGTACGAAATATTGTGAATCGATAATCCAGTAGTCGGTCGGAACCATGACCAGCAGAAAAATAAAATAGGTCAGTACACCTGCCCAGACATATTTTTCGACATGTTTACGTGCTCGCTCCAGGTTTTTGCTCCAGAACTCCTGTTCCAGATTCTGAGGGAAAACCGAGCCTACACGCTGACTTTGCCGTGTGATTAATTCTTCTATTTTTTCTTTTTCATCTTGCAATTTTGCTAGATTGTACTTGTATTCCATTGCCAAGTATTTATGTAATTTTTTTATTAATTTTAAAATATCATACTTTTATAAATTAATTTATAGATATCCCTTATTTTGTATATATTTCTCGTTACCATTTTAGGCATAGATGCATTATCATTTGTTTTATTTCTCCGATTGAATTCGCCTTGAATACGATTACCCTTCTCCAGCCAGACGACTGGCATGCCCACCTGCGTGATGGTCACGCTCTGCAACGCACCGTTCCTGATCTAGCTAAACAGTTTTCCCGCGCCATCTGTATGCCGAACCTTGTTCCACCGGTTAAAACTGTGGAAGAAGCATTAAGCTACCGTGAACGTATTATGGCGCATGTTCCTGAAGGTAGCGATTTTGATCCACGCATGGTGCTGTATTTCACAGATAATACCTCTCCAAGTGAAGTCAAAAAGATTAAAGATTCTGAGCATGTCAATGCTATTAAACTTTACCCTGCTGGCGCAACCACCAACTCGGATAGCGGTGTAAGCGACATTCGTAAAGTATATTCAGTCATTGAACAGCTTGAAGAGCATCAGGTGCCTTTATTGCTGCACGGTGAAGTGACGCATAATCATGTCGATATTTTTGACCGTGAAAAACGTTTCCTTGATGAAGTCTTAGCACCATTACTAAAACAGTTCCCGAAACTGAAACTGGTTCTGGAACACATTACTACCAGCGAGGCAGCTAATTTCGTACTGGAACAGGATCGTAATGTGGCTGCGACTATTACCCCACAGCATTTACTGTTTAACCGTAATGATATGCTGGTTGGTGGGATCAAGCCGCACTTCTATTGTCTGCCAATTTTAAAACGTCAGACGCATCAGCAAACGTTGCTTGAAGTGGCAACGAGCGGTAATCCTAAATTTTTCTTAGGCACCGACAGTGCACCGCACTCAAAAAATGCCAAAGAAAATGCGTGTGGCTGCGCAGGATGCTATAGTGCTCCGACTGCAATTGAGTTATATGCTCAGGCCTTTGATCAAGTAGGTAAAATCGACCGCCTAGAAGGTTTTGCCAGCCACTTTGGTGCAGATTTCTACGGCCTCCCACGTAATACCAAAACCATTACGCTGGTCAAAGAAGATCAAGTTATTCCTGAAAGTCTAGACTACTTGGATGGTGAACAAATCGTTCCGCTATATGCAGGAAAAACCATTCAATGGAGAAAAATGTGACAAATGAAACTCTTCCAGTCATTGGTCAGCGTTTCCGTGGATTTTTGCCTGTTGTTGTCGATGTTGAAACAGCAGGCTTTAATGCACAGACTGATGCCTTGTTAGAAATTGCGGCCATTCCTATTGTTTATAATGAAGATGGCCAGTTTGTGCCCGGTGAAGCTTACCACGCACATATCAATCCTTTCGAAGGTGCCAACCTGGATCGCCGCTCTTTGGAATTTATCGGGATTGACCCGTCAAATCCGATGCGGATCGCAATGGCTGAAGATGA
Source organism: Acinetobacter sp. YH12072 (assembly GCF_013419565.1). Taxonomy (NCBI): domain Bacteria; kingdom Pseudomonadati; phylum Pseudomonadota; class Gammaproteobacteria; order Moraxellales; family Moraxellaceae; genus Acinetobacter; species Acinetobacter sp. YH12072. The sequence goes on from NZ_VOZV01000010.1 coordinate 34,280, forward strand.
AAAAACCGCGTTAAAACGTATTTTTAAATCGGTCAATGAAGTGCGTCGTCAGCAAAATTGTACGCATGCCGTTTTGGTCGGTCACAATGCGCATTTTGATTTGGGCTTTGTACAGGCAGCAATTGCCCGTACCGGAACCAAAAACCAGAATCCGTTTCACAGTTTTTCTGTGTTTGATACCGTGACTTTAAGTGCGGTGATGTTTGGTCAAACGGTTCTGGCTAAATCTTGTATTCAGGCCGGTATTGAGTTTGATGGCAAAGAAGCACACTCTGCGTTATACGATACGCAAAAGACTGCGGAACTGTTTTGCTATATTTTAAACAAACTCGCACCTCACCTGCTTGACACTTTGGTGGCGGATCAATAAGATACCGCCATCTTCTAAACGTCCCTATCGTCTAGAGGCCTAGGACATCGCCCTTTCACGGCGGTAACCGGGGTTCGAATCCCCGTAGGGACGCCATCTTATTTATCCCCTTCTTCTTTCATTTTTTCCAAGAAAACTCTTTTTCTTATTATTGCTTTCAATACTATTGTTATAAATTTCGCATGACTGAGTTTGGTGCCCTTTCTCGTTTGCTTAGGCTATAATCAAGTTGATGTTAGGTTTTGATCAATTTTCCCATGCTAAAGAAAATCCTGCTTGTTTTACTTATTCTGGCACCTTCAGCGCTTTATATTTATGTGATCAGTCGCGATGATAAAACTGCTGAGAACCGAGCAGAAACTACGCCTGCTGAAAAAACACCGACTGAGCAATACCAAACTCCCGATCACTAGTTTTTAAGAGGCTTTGCAAATATTTATTTTTTAAATTAAAAGAAGAACTTTATGAGGAAATTCCAATTTATGTGATATTTCACATAATTAAAACTAAAATACTTTTTTTAAATCTCTCCTTTTAATTGAGCTATGCAATCTCCCTCTCCACCTTCACAGCATTCGTCTGTTGAGGGTCAAACTCCGTCGTTAAAACGTGCCATGGGCACACGTCATCTGATCATGCTTTCCCTTGGTGGCGCTATTGGTACCGGCCTGTTTATGGGTTCCGGTGAAGTGATTTCACAAGCTGGACCTTTGGGCGCAGTACTGGCCTATATTATTGGTGGCTTGATCGCCTATATGGTAATGCTCTGCCTCGGTGAACTGGCCGTACATTTACCCGTGTCTGGTTCCTTTGGTGCCTTTGCAACCCATTATATTGGACCGGGTACAGGCTATATGGTGTCCTGGATGTACTGGCTCGGCTGGTCAGCCACTTTGGGTACCGAATTCACTGCAGCTGCGATTCTAATGCAGGAATGGTTCCCGCAAACTTCGATCTGGTTATGGACATTGATCTTTGCTGCAGGTGTACTGCTCTCCAATTTAAGCTCAACCCGTACCTTTGCTGAATCAGAATTCTGGCTGTCACTGGTTAAAGTTGCGACTGTACTGATTTTTATTATTCTGGGCTTTGGCTGTATCTTTGGCTTTATTCCATTTCAAGGTTATGAATCTGCGCCACTGTTCAATAATTTGACTGAACATGGCTGGCTACCAAATGGTTTGATCCCATTATTCACTACCCTGCTGATCGTGAATTTTGCCTTTAACGGTACCGAGATGATCGGGATCGCTGCCGGTGAAACCGAAAATCCTGAGAAAAATGTACCGAAAGCGATTCATGCTGCGGTATGGCGTCTGATGATTTTCTTTGTTGGCACCATCATTGTGATCAGCTCGTTACTGACTTATACCGATGCAGGTCTACAGGTCGGTGGTCATGGGGGCTTAAGCAGCAGTCCGTTTGTATCCGTGTTTACCCAGATGGGTATTCCTTATGCCGAAGATTTCATTCGTTTCGTAATTATCACTGCGCTGCTCTCTACTGCAAACTCTGGACTCTATGCAGCTTCACGTATGATGTGGGCATTGTCTTCACAAAACCAGTTACCGCGACTATTTGCCAAAGTCAGCAAATCCGGCGTGCCTTATGTAGCAGTTTGGGTCACCATGATTGGCGGCTTGCCTGGTCTGCTCTCTGAACAATTTGGTGCTGATGTTATTTTCAAGAACCTGATGGGTGTTGCCGCTTTTACCATGGTGATTGTCTGGATGAGCATCTGCTGGAGTCAGTTTAATTTCCGTCGCCAATGGCTGAAGTCTGGTCATAGCGTCTCTGAATTAAAATTCCGTACACCTTGGTTCCCCTTAGTTCCCATTCTAGGTTTTGTAACCTGTACTGCAACCGGCCTGAGTATGGCTGCAGACCCAGAAATGCTCTCTGGTTTTATTGGCTGTTTATTGTTTATGGCAGCATGTTATGCAAGTTACTACTGGCTTTATCACAACAAAAATTAAAGCTCGTTTAGCGAAGATGCAACTATAGAGTTGCGTCTTTGCGTTCTCAATAATATTTGTTCTTCAATAGAGTTGATTGTTTTTACTCCTAATTCATTTCTCAATATCAAACTTAATTTGATCGCACTTTCTTCAAGAATAAATACTTGTTCCAATTTCACATTATTCGTTAAAACTGAATGATGTAATTGAGTAAGGCCATCATGTAGAAAAATGTCCAGCTGATCTTTTGTCTGGGAATTTGATAATAAACATGCCTTGTTATAACTTATTATTGTTTCATAAAGATTTTTATTTAAAGTTTCTTTAAACTTAATATCTTCGATGTCTTTAAAATTAAACATTAGAAAACATAGATACTCAGTATATTTACTTGTTAAATCTAAATACGTATTTAACTTAGCCTCTGCCAATTTATCTGACTTATGATATTCAAAGGTTTTCTTAACTGTCTGCCAGAAAATAAAATATAACGCTAAAGCCCCAATTAAAGCTGCCCATATTTGCGCATCATCTTTTACAGCAATAAAGCATAATACTAAAATTGCAACAAATGCTATTGTTATTCTAAAAAGCCATTTTTTCATATTAACACTTTCTTATTCTAAATAATTGATTGAAAATAAACCATTTTTAGTTATTTTGCTAAGTTTTTAATCAAATAAACTAAAAACAGTTCAAAACTTTATATATAGGTTTGACACCCTAAATAAAAGTCCTTAATATAGCCATCACCTCGCAACGTCCCTATCGTCTAGAGGCCTAGGACATCGCCCTTTCACGGCGGTAACCGGGGTTCGAATCCCCGTAGGGACGCCATTATCTGATCGCTCACGATCAAGTCTTATACATAATCCATATTAATACGTTGCAGATTTGTAGTTTTTCACTACAATAACCCGCTTCATTCTTTTATTTTTTGACTCCTATGCACTCATCTCCGAATGATGCTACGCATCAGGGCAATTCTGCGCCTTTAAAACGCGCTATGAGTACTCGACATCTGGTCATGATTTCGCTTGGTGGCGCAATCGGAACAGGCCTATTTCTAGGTTCGGGTGAAGTCATTGCACAAACGGGGCCTGTAGGTGCCATTCTTGCTTATCTCCTTGGCGGGATCATCGCTTACATGGTTATGCTATGTCTGGGTGAACTTGCCGTTCATATGCCCGAATCTGGCTCATTTGGCGCCTATGCCAAACGCTATATTGGACCGGGGACTGGCTACACCATTACCTGGCTATACTGGCTGACCTGGTCAGTGACCTTGGGAACTGAATTTACCGCTGCAGCTTTATTAATGCAGGAATGGTTCCCGAATAGCTCTATGTGGATGTGGACACTGATTTTTGGTGCTTTCGTATTCGCACTGAATATGATTTCTACCCGCTGGTTTGCAGAGTCCGAGTTCTGGCTGGCACTGGTGAAAGTCGTTACTGTCGTGACCTTTATCCTGCTTGGCCTACTCGCTATTTTTGGTGTAGTAAGCTACCAAGGACAGGAAACTGCTCCGCTATTCAGTAACCTGACAGCTCAAGGCTGGTTCCCCGAAGGTCTGTTCCCAATCTTCACCACCATGCTGATTGTAAACTTTGCATTCTCTGGCACAGAACTGATTGGTGTGGCTGCGGGTGAAACAAAAGATCCGGCCAAAAATGTACCCAAAGCGATTAATACTGCAATTTTCCGCTTACTGATTTTCTTTGTAGGTACGATTATTGTGGTGACCTCCCTTCTTCCGCATCAGGAAGCCGGTCTGGCAGCTGAAGGTGTCAGTAGCAGTCCATTCGTGACAGTATTCCAGCATATCGGTATTCCTTATGCCGAAGATATTATCCGCTTTGTGATTATCACAGCATTACTATCTGCTGCTAACTCAGGTCTATTTGCTGCATCCCGTATGATGTGGTCATTGTCTTACAGCAAACAGTTACCAGCGGTATTTTCCCGCTTAAATGCGCGTGGTGTACCTTATATTGCAGTCATTGTCACCATGATTGGCGGTATGCCTGGCTTGTTGTCTGAACAGTTCGCACCGGAAACCATCTTCACTAACTTGCTAGGTATTGCAGCATTTACCATGGTAGTGGTCTGGATGAGCATCTGTCTGAGCATGTTCAACTTCCGCCGCGAATGGTACAAACAGGGTAAAACAGCAAAGGATCTTGATTTTGCTGCGCCATTGTTCCCGATCGTACCGATTCTGGGTTTTCTGTTCTGTCTGATTACCTGTATCAGTATGGTGTTTGATCCGAGCATGCGTATCAGTTTCTTTGGCTGCTTGCTGTTTATCGCACTGTGCTATGCCAGCTACTACAAGTTCTATCACAAAAATGCTTAAACATTAAAATGACTAAAAGAGCAGCTTCGGCTGCTCTTTTTTATTTATACTGAAAATGTTCTAGGCAGCCAGTGTGGTGTGTCGATGAAAATTATTTATATTCATGGCATGAATAAGCAGAAATTTAGCTCTGCGTCCCTGCGTCAACGTTGGCTGAGTTTGCTAAAACATGGTCTGGAACAGTCGCATCAACAAACACGTTTTGCCTACCTCAAACGGCATATCCGTATCCCTTTTTATGGCGACTTACTGTCACGTCATCATTTACATAATGTGCTAAATGCCAGTACATTGATGCCGCAAGACTGGCCTCGCTTTCCTTTCCAGTCTCCAGTTAAATCCCAGCCACCACCACCCCATCTCAATCAATATTCACCTGAAATTTGTGAAATTCCCGAGCTAAAGGTTGAGGATGCCATGACCTTTAACCAGAAGCTGCAGTTTATTAGTACATTAAGCCGGAATACTCTATTACGGGATTTTGTGATCTTACTGAATCATTTCCCTCGCCTGCATGATACGCTGATCAAAAAATTTCTGATTGAAACCTATTCTTATCTGGCAAATTCCACATTCATGCAGCAGGTGCATCAGCGAATTGGCCAGCAACTGCATGGCGATAAACCCTGTATCCTGATGGCTCATTCTTTAGGAAGTGTGATTGCCTATTATCATCTGCTTTTGCACCCGGAACTGAATGTACAGCGTTTTATCAGCATGGGATCACCAATGGCTTTCCGGGTCATTCAGGAACATTTGCCCCAGCCTGTTCATCGGCCAGAAGCTATTAAAGGTGACTGGATTAATTTTTATTGCAGTGATGACTTTTTAACTGCCTTTCCATTATCAGAACCGCCTTTTCAGTTTCAGCCGGCAATTATCAATCGGGAGATTTGTACTTCAATTTATCATCCGCATGATATTGATGGCTATGTCCAGCATCCGGAAGTCATCAAAGCCCTGCTGGAAATGCTCTAAAAAGCATCTTAATTTACAGATTTAATTTTACTATTTCCTTTGTACTATTTTTCTGCTGATTCAAATTCTTTATCCATACCTACTCATTTTCTGGATCATTTATTACTCTTTTATAAATATACATATGTCTGTTAATTATTGTTTTATCAAAGATAATTTACACATTAACACCACAAAAAGCGCTGCTTTTGCTACGTTAATATTTTCTATACTGTAAATATAATTCTATCGAACTCAGTGGGGTGTCGATGAAAGTTATTTTTATTCATGGAATGAATCAGCAACATCATAGCGCTGCCTCCATCCGGCAGCGCTGGCTACATATACTTCAAAAAGGGATGCGTAAACATCAACAAGATGCCAGATTTAGTTATTTAAAACGTCACATTCGTATTCCATTTTATGGCGATCTGCTTTCACGTTATAACGTCCGCAATATTCTAGAAGCTGGCACCCTGATGCCCCAGGAATGGCCTAGCTTTCCTTTTCGTAAGCCTGCTCAACCTCAGCTTCCTCCCCCTGTTCCACGTCCTGGTTGGCGTAGGCCCACAATTACCGATTTCGCCCAACCCAGCCCAAGTGATACCATGGATTTCAGACAGAAATTCAATTATTTTACCGCCCTCGGCAAGAATGTGGCGCTTCGGGATTTTGCCTTATTACTCAATTATTTTCCCACTCTGCATCGCACTCTGTTGCAGAGATTTCTGATTGAAACTTATCTTTATCTCGATAACCCTGATTTCATGAGGAAAGTGCATGAACGGATTGCCCGACAATTGAGTGGTCGCAAACCCTGCATTGTCATTGCTCATTCTTTAGGAAGTGTGATTGCCTATAATCATCTTATCCAGCACCCTGAACTGAATGTACAGCGTTTTATTACTTTAGGTTCACCATTAGCCTTTCAGGTGATTCAATCCAGCTTGGCACAGCCGGTGGTACGACCTAAGGCAATTAAAGGCGACTGGATCAATTTCTACTCAACGGATGATTATCTCACCGCCATTCCGCTTACCGAACCGCCATTCAAGTTTGAACCTGAAATCATCAATCATGGCATTCGTACACATATTCACCGTCCACATGACATTACTGGCTATTTACTGCATCCTCAGGTTGTTGAAGCCATTCTGGAATTGCTTAAAAATCCGGCCTAAATCCTGCATTTTTCAAGTATTCTGCTAATATTGTTTTAAATTTATGCACTCAAAAGAAAATTTCCAAAAAACTCTGGAAAAGCGTTTGACACCCCCCTGTTTTCACCCTAATATACGCCCACCTCTGAAACGTCCCTATCGTCTAGAGGCCTAGGACATCGCCCTTTCACGGCGGTAACCGGGGTTCGAATCCCCGTAGGGACGCCAATTTCAGAAGTAATATTTTATTAAGTCCCTATCGTCTAGAGGCCTAGGACATCGCCCTTTCACGGCGGTAACCGGGGTTCGAATCCCCGTAGGGACGCCATTACTTCAAATCCAAAGTTCTGGTTTAAAATATCACTTCTACACTGTCCCTATCGTCTAGAGGCCTAGGACATCGCCCTTTCACGGCGGTAACCGGGGTTCGAATCCCCGTAGGGACGCCATATTCGAGATAGTTAATTTAATTAACTTCTCATAAAAAAGCCCAAGCATGATGACTTGGGCTTTTTTATTATTTGTTTTTTTGCTTGTTCCTTCATTCCTGTTTTTAACGTTTGATCAAATTGTCTCGATTGCAATTTTATTTGTTTATAAATAATTCATTCAAAAATCTTATTCTTTTACATTTCTCTTCAACTCGTTATCTATTCATTTTCATTTACAGCAATCGCACTATAAATCCGAACAAAAAATCAACACCGGTGGTATAAGCATGCCGTTAAGGTAGAAAGCATAATATATCTGCAAGGATCAGATTATGTTCGTCAGTACAAAGTTAAGTTCGCCTGAATCATCTATTAAAAATCATAATCATCAATTTAATAACTTTAAAGATTGGGTCAACTTCTTTCAAGATCAACAGATTTCGACGGCAGTAAAGACCGAACAGGCTGAGAACTATTTAAGAGATTTAATCCAGCAAGTTGATGTGGCTGGGCTGGAATGGCTGGATCAACCCAGACATGTAGAGCAACATTTTCTGGAACAGCACCACCAAACCTGCGCAATCTTCCAGTCTTATGTAGAGCGGCGTAGACAGCAGCAAGGACGTGAATACTTCCCGACTGTGTCACATGCATTTGAGTTCCTGGCCAAAGTCGCACCTGTAAAACTGGTAGACGGCTCATGGCTGTATTCAACTGTGCAAAACTGGAATCGTCCGGAAACCAAAGACCTGATTTATATCTATCTGGAAGAACTAGGCATGGGTCATACCCGTGCCAATCATGTCACCATGTATCAGGACTTGCTGAATCATTATGAGCTGAACAGCTATGCTGAGCAACTGGATGCCAGCTATTATGAACAAGCAGCCGTGCAGCTGGCTTTGGCCTATGCGCCGCCAGAATATCTGCCGTTAGTAATTGGTTTCAATCTGGGTTATGAGCAGCTGCCCTTACACCTGTTAATTACCAATTATGAATTATCTGAACTCGGTCTTGATCCACATTATTTCAATGTACATATTACCATTGATAATGCTCACAACGGTCATGCACAAAAATCGCTGCAAGCGTATTTAGATCAGTATGCACTCGCTGAAGATCCTGTTCAGTATTTAGACCTGATTAAAAAAGGTTATGTGCTGAATGACATTGGTAAAAGTTCTACCCAGATCATCAAGCAACTGGATACCGAAAAACTGGCTTTGAAAGTGTTTCAGAACAAAGCGCTGATTGGACAATATATCCATAACCAGAAATGCCAGTTTAGTGGCAAGACCATTAATGAATGGTTATCCGATCCGGCACAGATTAAGGACTTCTTGAAAGTCATGCTTGAAAAAGGCTGGATTGTAAAAGATGCACCTGTAGAACAAAGCCGGTTCTGGAAAATGATTGATGATCCAGATGGCAAAATGTTTGGTGTATTTAATGCGACTGAAAAACAGATTATCAAAGACTGGATTCAAGGTGAGACTTTTGCCGCTCGTCTGTCATCACGTAGCAGATCTCAAGTTCATAACCAGATGGAACCGGTATTGAACCGTATTGACCAGCAACAGATCCATCAGCTGAAAAGCCGTCTGAATCGCTGCGCTGCTGCCGAACAAAAGATTGATTTATTGATTCCTTACGTGGCACCGCATATGCATCATCAGGAAGTGGGCTTGTGGGCAACACGTCAGCTTTCTCAGTTGCTCTTCCCTTTTCAGACTCAAGCCATGACTTATTCTTAAAAAGATCATTCATAAAAAACAGGGCATTAAATATGCCCTGTTTTTGCTTCAATGCATTATGCAAATTAAGCCGATTTACGTGAATTGATCTGACCTTTAATCACAGCCTTCACATTGCCTTTTACGTAATTTAAAAATACCTTTAAAGGCGACAGTTTTGGATTTGGTCGATTACCTTTGGCAATTTCTTTAAATTGCGCGGCATACCAGATGATTTCCATAATCGCCATTTTATCGATCATTGGAATACCGGTTTTAATTTTCTCAACTGCATAACGTACATCCTGTCCAGCCACCAGACGGTTACCCAGATCAGGCTCGACCGCAAATGGACGTGCAATACCGACAAAATCACATGCGCCGCTGTCAAGGGCTGCATTCATACCCACTGCGGTACGGAAGCCCCCCGTCACCATTAAATAACAATTAACTTCCTGACGGATCTTTTCGGCAAAGTCTAGGAAATAGGCTTCGCGGGCAACTGTTGATGCTTTACGTTTCTCTGCTTTTACCCCAGCCATTGCAGGTGCTTCATAGGTTCCGCCAGAAACTTCAATCATATCGATCCCGGCTGCATCCATCGCCTTAAAGACATAAATCACGTCTTCTTCACTAATGCCACCGCGCTGAAAATCTGCCGAGTTTAATTTCACTGAAATGATAAAATTCTCTGAAGTTGCTGCACGTACCGCCTTATAGGCTTCTAGCAAAAATCGGCTGCTGTTTTCAATACTGCCACCCCACTGATCCTGACGTTTATTGGTCAGGGGCGATAAAAACTGGCTAATTAGATAACCATGCGCCCCATGTAACTGCACGCCTTCAAATCCCGCCTTTTCGCAAATGGCAGCTGAAGTCGCAAAGCGCTGGATAATATCTAAAATTTCATCTTCACGCAGTTCACGTGGCGTACCGAAACTCATCGCCAATGCTGGACTAAAAGGTACAGCTGAAGGTGCTACGGTTTCTTTATTCAAGCCTTTTGGGCACTGACGTCCAGGATGAGATAACTGTACCAGTTGCACCATGCCATGACGTTTGCCGACATTCGCCCAAGCTTTTAACTTTTCCAGGTCACGTTCAGTTTCTACTACCACTACACCGGGTTCATTCTTGGCACGAAAATCCACCATGACATTACCCGTAATCGCACAGCCTAAACCACCTTTGGCCCAAGCTTCATATAACTTTAAATGGGCCTGATTGGGTTGGCCTGCATCATTGGCCAACGCCTCACTCATGGCACCTTTAATGATACGGTTTTTAAACTGGGTATTACGGATCTGGATAGAATCGGCCAATTGTGTCATGTACTTTCCTGAAATGTTTATCTTATTTTATATGTGTTATAACCCAACTTGCCATAATTGACAATTCATATTGTCAAATGGATACAAATTTTATTTGTAGATATTAAATCAGTCTTAAAAAATCATTTTAAATTTTGGGATCGAAAGCATCCCGGATGGCTTCACCGATATAGATGAGTAAAGACAAGACAATGGCTAAAGTCAGAAACCCGGATAAAGCCAACCACGGCGCATTGAGATTATTTTTACCCTGTAGCAATAGTTCCCCTAAGGAAGCGGTTTCAGGCGGCAAACCATAACCTAAAAAGTCCAGTGCAGTTAGTGCGCTGATATTGGCAGTCAGCATGAAAGGTAGTTGTGACAAACTGGAACCCATCACATTGGGTAAAATATGCCTGAACATGATCCGGCCATGCCCTGCACCAATACTTTTCGCTGCCCAGACATATTCCAGATTTCTGGCCCGTAAAAATTCAGCGCGCACCATCGACACCAGTGTTGTCCAGCCAAAAAATAGCATGATCACAAATAGCCAGTAAATATTCGGACTAAACACACTGACCAGAATCATGACCATAAACAGCATCGGCAGGCTGCTCCAGACCTCAAGTGCACGTTGCCCGATCAGGTCAATCCAGCCACCATAATAGCCTTGAACTGCACCGACCAGCACACCTAATCCTGCCGACAGCAAAGTCAGTGCAAAGCCAAACAGCAAGGAAATACGCAAGCCATATAGAATCCGTGCCAGCACATCCCGTCCCTGATCATCTGTTCCTAGCCAATTTTGCCTGCTTGGAGGTGAAGGTACTGGAATATCGAGTGCCAAATTGGGTGTATCATAGCCGAAGCGGATCACCGGCCAGATTGCCCAGCCTTTGGCATTAATCAGCTGCTGTACCGCAGGATCCTGATACTCGGCTTCAGTTTCAAAGACACCCCCAAAAGTCGTTTCAGGATATGACTTTATTACTGGCAGATAATAGGAGTCCTCATACTTGATCAGTAAAGGCTTATCGTTAGCGATCAGCTCAGCACCAAGTGACAAGATAAAAATAATGACAAAGGCAATGCAGCAGGCAAATCCGGTTTTATTATTTTTAAAACGTTGCAGGCTGGCGCGTAGCATTGGTGACATTATTTCAATCCTCGCGAATCGAAATGAATCCGGGGATCAATTACCCGATACAGCACATCACTGATCAAACGTAGCACCAAGCCCAATAAAGTAAAAATAAACAAAGTTCCAAAAATGACCGGATAATCCCGCTGCAGAATCGCTTCAAATCCCAGCATGCCCAAACCATCCAGATTAAAGATGATTTCAATAAACAGGTTCCCGACAAATAAAATACCGAGCAAAGCTTCTGGCAATCCAGCGATCAACACCAGCACTGCATTGCGCAGTACATGCCGATAGAGTACTGCCCTTTCCTGTAGTCCCTTCGCTTTTGCTGCCAGTACATAGTGTTTACTAAGTTCTTCCATAAAGGAAAATTTCACCAGATAAGTCAGCCGTGCAAAACCGCCGAGCACCATGGCCAGTAGCGGCAAAGCCATATGCCAGAAATAATCCTGAATTTTTCCAAAGAGGGATAATTCAGCAAAATTTTCCGAGCTTAACCCTTGTAAAGGAAACCATTGCAGATAGGAACCACCTGCAAAAAATACAATCAGCAAAATGGCAAAGATAAAGGCTGGAATGGCATAGCCCACAGCCAGCAGCAAAGACGTCGTTTGATCAAACAGGCTGCCATGCTTTTTGGCTTTCTGGATGCCAAGAGGAATAGAAACCAGATAGATCAGCAAGGTACTCCAGAAACCTAGAGACAGTGAAACTGGCAGTTTTTCCCAGATCAGTTCAGTCACAGCTTGGCCTTTAAAAAAACTCTGGCCTAAATCAAATTGGGCATAGCTTTTCAACATTTCCCAGAACCGTAGATGAACCGGTTGATCAAATCCATACTGAATCTTGATCTGCTCCAGCATTTCGGGCGTCAGGCCTTGCTGTCCCTGATACTGCAAGCCACCAATCGCCAAATTATTCGCATGCTGTGCCTGATAGATGGCCTGTTCCACAGGACCACCCGGTGCAAGCTGAATCACCACAAAATTGATCAGTAGAACCATCAATAATGTCGGAATCATAAGAAGCAAACGTTTGACGATATAAGTGCTCATGGCACTCCCCGAAGCTGGAAATCTAGCGATATTTTAAGTATGGTGCCACTTTTCTGGCTTTAGCTGCATCCACCCACCAGTAATCAATACCCGCAGAAAGCTTGGGCTTGATTTTAGGCTGCTGATACATATTCCAGTAAGCATACCAGTATTCACCCGTACCATAGGTCGGAATATGATAATAACCGGCTCGCAATAAACGGTCTAAAGCTCGGGTACTATAAATCAGCTGCTCACGACTTTGTGCCTGAACTACCTGATCAATCACCCGATCAATCACCGGATTTTGAATACCGGCATAATTATAATTGCCAGGCTGACGTGCCGCCTGACTGCCCCAAAACTGTTTCTGTTCCTGCCCCGGTGTCAGCGATTGCGGCATGGTATCCACAATCATATCAAACTGATAATTTCTTAGTCGCTCATAATACTGAGCCGTTTCCACCATCCGAATGTGCGCCTGAATTCCTAAACGTTTCAAATGGCGTAAATAAGGCATCAGATGACGCTGCTGTTCAGCCTGATGCAGTAGAAATTCAATCTGTACAGGTTGACCTTGAGCAGTCACCAGTTTCCCCTGCTGATAACGGTAACCGGCATTCAATAAAATTTGTCGCGCCTGTAATAAATTTTTGCGGTTAAACCCGGAGGCATCTGATTGCGGATAATGCCAATCCTGTAATACCGCCTGACGTTGCACCGGATGCAATTTTGATAAATTTGGCTGTAATATTTCCAGCTCCTGAGCACTCGGCTTGCTTGTAGATGCCAGTTCACTATTACTAAAAAAGCTGTTCAGACGCTGATATTCTCCATGAAACAAGGCTTTATTTAGCCATTCAAAATCATAGGCCAGAGTTAAAGCTTGCCGGAAGCGAATATCAGCAAAGGGCTGACGTCGCGTATTAAAAATCAGGCTTTGGGTTGGAATCGGATTGTGATGCTGAAAACGATAGGTTTTGATTTGGCCTTGCTGTACCGCAGGAAACCGATAATCACTTACCCAGCGGTTGACCTGTTTTTCTTCATGCAGCGTAAACTGGCCAGATTTAAATGCCTCAAACTTGATTTCCGGACTACGGTAATAGCGATACTGTATGCGATCAAAATTATAACGGCCGCGATTGACCAGCAGGTCTTTACCCCAATAATGCGGATTACGTTTATAGGAAATACTGCGTCCTGCATCAATACGTTCAATCACATAGGGCCCAGAACCCAAGATCGGTTTCAGGTTAATGTCCTTGAAGTTGCGCTTTTGCCACTCCTGCTGAGAATAGATCGGCATTTGCGTCACAATCATCGCCATTTCCGGATTATGGCGAGATTTAAAACTAATCTTAACTTTTGAAGGTGACAGGACTTCGGTTTTTTTAATATCTGCCAGATACATCTGCAAGCCGAAATTAGACTGGGTCTGGTACAGATCAAAACTGTATTTCACATCCTTAGCCGTCACTGGCTGACCATTACTGAATCTGGCTTTAGGATTTAAATGGAAAATAATATAAGCGGTCTGCTTTGGGTCAAAACTGACTTTCTCCGCCAGCAAAGGATAATAGACGCCGGGTTCATCCAGGGATTTTGACATGAGGCTGTCAAAAATATAATTAACCCCTTCAGTGACATTCCCCTTACCATTCATACTGTTCAGATTATCAAAACTGCCATCGGCTGCTTGAATCAGGACACCACCTTTGGGCGCTTGCGGATTGGCATAAGGCAGAGATTTAGCCTGTGCATATTTGGGTACACTATGCAGTGCAATATAAGGCGTCGTAATGACTGCTGCCCCGCTGGAACTGATGATCCAGGGGGCAGCAAGAATCCATAAGATATGGACGGGATTAAACAATTTCACGATCCAGAAATTAGTTTGGAACCTTAATCACATCACCAATACGCAATTGAGTATTGGGTTTCAGTTCATTCATTTCTGCCAGTTCATTGGTTGCCATACCATAACGGGATGCCAGGCCGATCAAGGTATCGCCACGCTTCACCTTGTATTCAGTGACAAGTTTTGGAAGCTGAAGCGTTTGGCCCACACGTAAACCGGCACGTGGACTAAGATTGTTCAGGCTCGCCAGATCAGTAACGGGTACTCCTACACGATTGGCAATCGCAATCAGAGATTCCCCGGATTTTACCGTATAGGATTCTGTCGCCTTAGAAGATGCAGATTTTGTTGCGACTTTCACTACCGGCTCTTTTTTGGCGATCTGAATATCTTCATTAATTTTTAAACGCTGTCCAATCCGCACATTGCTATTGGTATTCAAACCATTCAAGTCTGCCAGATAACGTAATTGCAGATGATATTGGCGGGCAATCGAGCTTAAGGTTTCACCAGATTTCACGATGTGAGTATCTGATTTAACATTCTTTTCCTGAGTCTCGGTGACCACTTCCTGCACAGGTTCAGGACTGCCAGATAATTTCAGATGCTGACCCACACGCAGATTGGCACTACGGGAAATATTGTTCAGGTTGGCAATCTGTTCCATCGAAAGATTATATTTTGCTGCAATCCCGGTCAGCGTATCACCCGATTGAACCGTATAGCTGTCAGGAACCTGACTACCGGCCGGAATCTTGATGGTTTGACCGATGCGTAAGCCACTGTTTGCAGACAGGCCATTTAACGCTGCCAGTTCAGATACCGTCAATTTATTTTGATTGGCAATGCTGTACAGGGTTTCACCACGTTTGACCTGATAGTTTTCTGTTGGCGTATGATCAACCTTAACGTTCTCAAACTTCTGTTCGACTTTTTCGGTTTTTTTGCTGCTCGCAGTCAGTTCTTCAACTTCATTAAGAGGAACATTAATCTTCTGTCCGACCATCAAACTGCTACCCGCGGTTAAACCCGGAGTTAGTGCGGCAAGTTCAGCATTCGACAATGCATAGCGATCTGCAATCAGTTTCAGGTATTCACCGCGTTTAACAGTATAGGACTTGGTCTGAACTTTGGCAGTATCGACTTTTTTGCTGTCTTCAACTTTCGCTTTGCTGGTACTTTCTTTCAGGGAAAGCTTTTGCCCCACAAATAAACCACTGGTCGTACTCAGATCATTATAATCAGCCAACTGTTTGACGCTCAGGCCGAACTGACTGGCAACACTGGTCAATGAATCATTGGCTTGAACCACATAGCTTTCCGGTTTCTCTTTGGCTTTCGGTACTTCCTGTACCGGCTTGGCATCATAGAGATAAATTGTTGTACCCACATATAGCGTAGAGTTTGGATCAATCTGGTTCCATTTCGCGACATCACGCCAGTTCACGCCATTTTTGGCTGCAATCAATGCCAGATTATCACCCGGTAAAACCTTATAGGTACTGCGCTTACCTTTCGGTGCCACAACCACGACTTCTGAATCAGTTTTTACATAGTTTTTGCCCTGATTGAGTCGAGCTTCAACTGAATCTGCACTGGTGTTTACAGCGACTTCTTTCGGATACGAGAATCCTTTGGTCAGCTCCTTACCCTGCTGCTCGGCAATAGACTGACTGGTCTGAATTGCAGTCAGTTTGATCTTGCCATCATAAGGGTCAACAATTTCTGTGCCTGCAGGTGCCAGTGCTTTCAGCTCTTCAATAACCTGTGCCTGTTCAGCCGCAGTCGCCACAGGTTGTAAAAGCTCATCCACAGTTTTATTAATTTCTTCTGCTGACACCACTTTCTGGATTTGCTGACGTTCAGCTGCGGTAATTGGTGGCTCGACCTGGATAGGCTTCACCGAAGCAACTGGCGTCACAGCAACCGGAATACGTGGCGCGCTTGGAATAGGCAATTCACTTTTTGCAGCAAATTCAGCAAGTGCTTCGGAACCACGTGGTGTGCTGACCCGTTTGGTGGTTTGTGCAGTTAAATTTGGTGTCGTCGTGGTAGAAATTGCTGCTGGTGTAGTCGTAGTTGGTTTAGATGTTGTTGTCGTAGTTGGAGCTTTGGTCGCTGTTGCAGTCTTAGCAGTCGTAGTGGCAAGCACCGGTGGTGTCTGCTTGGCAGGTACGATGGTGGTACTGGTTGATGCTGGTGCTACAGCTGGCTTTGGAGCTACTGTAGTGGTCGTTTTAGGCGAGTTACTGACAGTACCTGCCCATAAGCCGCTTGAGCTCGACTGCAGTTTTTTCAGTTTTTCATCAATCGATGGACTTAAGTCAGCCGGAATCAAAATACGGCGTGGACTTTCAGGATCAATACGGTCACCACGATGTCCCGGGTTAAGCTGATACAGTTCAGCACGGCTTAAACCCGTAATCGATGCAATCTCATTTAAATTGGCTGCACCCACAGTCACTTCACGAAAGTGAGGACGGTTGGCAATCGGTGGCAAACTCACGCCATAAGTACCCGGATTTTTCACAATCTGCGCAACTGCCAGGAAACGCGGCACATAGTTCATGGTTTCCTGAGGCAGTTTCAAGGACCAGTAATCGGTAGGTAAACCTGCAGCCTTATTACGGTTAATCGCCTGCTGGATACGGCCTGGACCGGCATTATAAGAGGCCAAAGCCAATTCCCACGAACCAAACTGGTTATATAGGCTGCCTAGAAACTCATAAGCCGCACGGGTCGACTCAACGACATCACGACGGCCATCGTAAAGTGAGGTTTGTTTCAGACCATAAATACGGCCAGTACTCGGAATAAACTGCCATAAACCTGCCGCTGCTGCACTACTGGTCGCCGCCGGGTCATAAGAACTTTCAATAATCGGTAATAAAGCCAGTTCCGTAGGCATGCCACGACGCTCTGCTTCTTTCACCGTATAATATAAATAGCGTGATGCACGAGCACTCAGGCGGTCCAGATACGGCTGACGGGAAATAAACCAGCCACGCTGTGCATCAATACGCGGATTCCAGGTATTCAGATCCATCTTGAAACCCACGGTCATCCGTTTCCAGATATCACCATGCTTCAAAATCAGTAAGCGATCACCTTCAACCGCACGCATATCCGTTGCAGAAAGTAAATCTTCCAGCCCATCCAAACTGCTTGCATCTAGATATTGTGAGCCAACCTGCTTGCTTGACGCTTTCTGGGTCGCACTTTGTGTAGAAGAACAGCCCGTCAGTCCCAAGGAAGCGAGAGCCGTTCCAAGTACAGAAAATTTTAAAAATGCTGGTAATGCGGGCTGCCACAAAATTGCGGTTGGTTTATACATAAAGAAATCCAAACAATTCGTATATAAATTTATTTTTTAGATATGCCATTGTAGTGAAGCATGTCGTGGACACAAGGCATTAATTTACCCCGATTTCACGTTAAATGTTACAAGAAATTAAAAAAACTGGTGCATCTAGACGCATCAAGCGTATTTGCGTTATACAATATCCGCTTCAGCAAGTTCTTTTTTGATCGGATTTTAATTTATGTCTCACACTATCACGCTATATGTTGATGGCGCCTGTCGCGGCAACCCGGGTTTAGGCGGTTGGGGTGCGTACATAATTACCGAACAGCAGGAACACAAAATTTGTGGTGGCGAAGATCATACCACCAATAATCGCATGGAGCTGACCGCGGCGATCGAAGGCATCCAGTTCTGTCCGAAAGATGCCAAGCTGGTCATTTATACCGATTCCAATTATGTCAAACAAGGCATTACCGAATGGATTCATGGCTGGAAAAAGAAAAACTGGAAAGACGTTAAAAATCCGGATCTATGGCAAAAACTGGATGCCACCTGTCAAGGCCGCGATATTGAATGGCACTGGGTCAAAGGCCATGCCGGACATCCTGGCAATGAAATGGCCGATCAACTGGCCAACCAAGGCGCAGATGAAACCTTGAAAAAATCCAAATCAGTGACTGCAATCACTGAAAATAAAAAAAAATCTGAACCTGACTGGCTTCTAGACGACCCTTTCGGGCTGGATCTTGTCGATAGTGAAGAAGAACTCGAAGAGAGCATGGAAATGGCTGAAGAAGAAATGGAACAGACTGAAAATTTGGAAACAACAGAAAATACCGATGAATCCGCTTCAGTCGCTTCAGATCCAATCGAGTTACATCCGCAAATTGTGATTACACCGCCGACCTTAGAGCTGCATGGCCCTCGTCAATTGATTCTGGATACTGAAACCACCGGTTTCTATTATCAGGATGGTGACCGGATCATTGAGGTCGGTGCGATTGAAATGATTAACCGAAAACTTACCGGCAGCTCAATCCATATTTATATCAACCCGAAAAAACCGGTTGGTGATTCGGTGAATGTCCACGGTATCACCGACGAGTTCCTGCAAGACAAGCCGCTGTTTGAGGAAATCTCTCAGGTGCTTTTTGACTATCTGCAAGGTGCCGAAATTATTGCGCATAACGCAACCTTCGATATGAACTTCCTGGATATGGAGTTCAAGCGTGCAGGCTTTGTCGCGCTTTCTGAAGTTTGTGAAGTGACCGATACCCTGGCAATGGCCAAATCCAAGCATCCGGGACAAAAAAACTCTCTAGATGCCCTCGTGCGTCGTTATGAAATTCCACAGCGTGACCGTACCTTCCACGGTGCCTTGCTCGATGCGGAAATTCTGTCCGATGTTTATCTGGCCATGACCGGTGGACAAGTCTCTTTTGATATGGATGCCCTGTCACATACCGAAGAACAAGGCGGCAGTTCAGGCACTGTAAAAATCGAAATTGAATTGCCTGTGATTCTTCCATCAGATGAAGAACTTGCCGAACATGAGAAATGGGTCAAACAATTTGAAGAAAAGCATGGAACGCCTTGCCTTTTTGCCAAATAAAATCTAAATTTCAAGCAGTAATTTCGCTTTTAAAATACAGTTCTTCAGTTATAGTAATTCCAAAGAGGCCCCGTCCGATAAAGCGGGGCTCATATATAGATAATACTTAAGGAAAGGTGCAGATCCATGTCTTACCAAACCTCTATACATTTTGATCCAACAGCTTTACTGATAATAAAAAATGAGGTTGATAACTCGATCAAGTTAGTCGAATCAGCAGTAAGCACCTTGGTAGAAGATCAAACTTTACCTTTTGGCATTGACGATGCATTAAATCAGTTCGAGCAATGTGCACAGGTACTGGCACTGATTGATATGCCGAATCTGGCACAAATTGCACAATATTCAGCAGAACTGATGCGCAAGATTATGGGGAGTCCGGCGCAGGTTAACACTCAGGATGTGATCGCATTGAGTGAAGGCACCACCATGCTGAAACGCTATATCGAATTTATCTGCTTGCGTGAAGTGAAAATTCCACAGTTCCTGCTCGATACCCTGAACCGTCTGGAACTTGCGCTTGGTAAACCATTGACGACCGAAGGTCAGCATATTGAACCTTTGCTTGATCTGATTACTCCAGACTTCCAGTTACCCCAAGTACCAGGTCTGGAAAAATCCAAATATGTGCAACGCCTGTATAAGCTGTCTCTTAACAAACTGCTGAAACAGGAAGAAAGCGAGATGGACCTGCAAGCGATCAAACTGGTCGGTACTTATCTGGCAGGTCTTTCAGCAAGTCATCCAAGCAAGCAATACTGGCATCTGGTACATGTTGCTTTTGATAATATTGATCACCTGCTCATCAATGAACCACGTTTACGTACTTTAATCAGTATTGAACGCAACATGGCGCAGTACTTTAGTTCAGCCGACAGCTTCAAAGCTTCTCTGTCTGATCTGGCAAATGTATTAAGCTTATGTATTAGTCAGGAAGATGCAACTGCACAGCAAATCCGTAGCCAGCTGAATATTGGTGATGATCTACTGACAGATATGCAACTTCAGGTGTTCAGCCGTCACCTATATGGTCCGGACTTCGAAACCATGCATACCATTAGCGAACTGGTGACTGCGGAAATGACCCAGATCCGCAATGATATCGAATAT
Organism: Acinetobacter sp. YH12072; assembly: GCF_013419565.1. Taxonomy (NCBI): domain Bacteria; kingdom Pseudomonadati; phylum Pseudomonadota; class Gammaproteobacteria; order Moraxellales; family Moraxellaceae; genus Acinetobacter; species Acinetobacter sp. YH12072. The sequence goes on from NZ_VOZV01000010.1 coordinate 54,626, forward strand.
AACTATCAGCACATGACACCTGAAAAAACTCAGGAACTCCAGACTCAGCTGAATAGCTTGGCCAATATCTTCAAGGTTCTGAATCTGAATGAAGCCTATCATGACTTAAACCGTCAGGCAGCTTCACTCAGCCAGGCAGATATTCTGAAAGATGAGTCTTTTGCCCAGCAGTTGATGAATGTGATTCTATCCGCGATGAACTCGATTGGTGTATTGGAACGCCATCATACTTCGAGCCGCTTGCAGCTACGTGTGAATAACATGAATATCTCGCTGGATCGTCTGGACGAAGCACATAACGCTTTGTTGAATGAAACCAAGGCACTGATTGAATTATCTAGCCAGATTCTGACTGATTATCTACAAGATCAAGATCTAACCAAACTCGAACCTGTACCCATCCAGTTCTGTGAAATTGGCGGTGCCATGCTGTTCCTGAATGCTGAACATGTGAAAGCTGCATTCAATACAACTGCCCTGTTCATTAAAAACCGTATTGAACAGTCGGTTGCATTAACACCAGCAGAAATTCATCATGCGCTGGATGCATTGGCTAGTGCCGATATGATGATCGACAACTTAAAGAACAAACAGCCTGTATTACAGTCCATGTTTAAGGTAGCATTAGACAGTAGTGAGAAACTGAAAATCGTTGCCTAATGTCTAAAAAATTATCACTTGCTTATATTTTCCAGCAGCAACAGTTGCTGGTCGATCAACACTTTCAACTGCCTCAAGTTGAAGCTCTGGCAAGCGATTTGCTGCTGAATCCGGGTGATCAGGTGATTGCCCGTGATCTTCTTCCAGATGAGCCAATTCCTGAAGGCTTGCAACTGGTTCCAATCCGTCAATTATTACAGTTCTGGAATGTTCAGCAATTTGAACAGGCCAGCCGTGCTGTGCAACTACTGGAATGGCGCCGGAATCACAAGTTCTGTAGCCACTGTGGCACCCCGACTGAAGCCCATGCTGTTGAATATGCCATGGTTTGCCCAGCTTGCCATTATCGTCAGTATCCAAGGGTGCAACCTTGTGTGATTACTGTGATTACCCGCGGTGAAGATGAAATTTTGCTGGCTAAAAATGCACGTAATACCAAAAGCCAGATGTATGGTCTGATTGCCGGATTTGTCGAAGTTGGGGAAACGCTTGAAGAAGCGGTACGTCGCGAGACGCTGGAAGAAGTCGGCTTGAAATTGAAAAATATCCAGTATCTGGCCAGTCAGCCGTGGCCCTTCCCGAGTAACCTGATGATTGCCTTCAAAGCAGAATATACTGGCGGTGAGCTGCAATTGCAGAAAGAAGAAATTAGCGACGCGAAATTCTTTAAATTTGATCAGCTGCCGGAAATTCCATTTAAAGGCAGTATTGCCCATGCCATGATCATGCATGTTACTCAAGGTACACCGGTCGCAGATGATACCCGTAAATGGCTCTAAGGTTTTCAATTAAAAAAGCCCGGTTTTTATACCGGGCTTTTTTATGGGAATTACCACGATCACAGATCTTCACTTAAAAGCATCTTCTAGCGCCCACATCACACGCGGCTTTGTTTCAAAGAACCGGCTGAATAAGCTGGACAATGAACCGATCATCGTAATATGACCCAGTTTCGGAATGGTAATCAGCTCACTATGATTGCCATGGTCTTTTAAAACCCGGTCCAGATCCTGACTGTTGAAATGACCGACAATATTGTCCCGCTCTGCCATGAACAGATAATGTTTGGTGGAGGTATTTTCCACAAAATAATATGGCATGACCTGCTGATACGGAATCGACTGGTCAAAAGCATCGGCACAGATCGGATCATCTTTATAGTCAAAATGATAAGGACCTGCCAGTCCAATAATGGCGCGGATCTGTTCCCGCTCAATCATGGCCTTTTGTGGATGGTATAGCGCTGACATGACATTAAATGCCCCGGCTGAATGCCCCATTAAGACCAGATTTTCCGTAGAAACATTTAACTGGTCTGCATGCTGCTGCAAATGATTTAGCAATAAATGCAGGTCATTAATATAAATCGGGAAAATATGTTCAGGCGCTAGATGATAATTCATCACCACCACATCATAACCTTCTTTGGCAAAGGCCTCGCCGATGAAGTGGTAATCCTTTTTATCACCATGCAGCCAGGCACCACCATGGACAAAGATAATCAAGGGGCGATGTGCTAATGGCTGATGGCTTAAAAACAGATCAAAACGTTGACGGGCTTTTAAGCCATAGGCTAACTGGGTTTCAACACTATAACCCTGTTTGGGGGTTAACCGGTTCAGCGCATAACTGCCAAAATCATAGATCCGGAAATCTTTATAACGTTGTTGGACTTCAAGGATCTGATCTGACAGCTGCGTTTTAAATTGACTGACCTTATGGAACATCGGTCGGTTCAACTGTATCAGGATCAATGGCGACTGGAGTCTGTTCAACACCCGACTGTGCATAAGATGCAGGCGCTGCAAAATTCTGGTTAGTATTATAACCAGAACGCTGATCCACGTTGTCGATGAGCGTGACAATTTTCGTGATATTGCCCACTTGTTGCAGCACCTGATTCAGGTCATCAATTTCAGCACTGTTCAGACGTCCCATTACATACAGTACGCCATCTTCAGTATGCACATGCACTTTGCTGTCAGACACTACTGGTGCTTTCATAATCAGGCCACGGGTATTCGCCGTCACGGCGGTATCCTGCATGATCGTAGTGTAGCTGCTCTGGTTACCCACAGTAATAAAATTATGCACCGCTCTGACATCACTCATGGATTTGACATTATCTTCTGCCAATTGCTTGAGATGCGCATCCGGCACCTGCCCGGTCAACAGGACATTACCATGGAAGCTTTCAATATTGACCCTTGACTGTTTAAAACGTGAATCCAGTTTATAAAGATTAATTTTTGCAGTACGTACAATAGAAGAATCGATAAATACCTGTCCTAGCGTCCGAGCTCCATTTTCGGTACCTACAGGAGCCGTACCAGTACCGCTAGAAATAAAGCTGGCACAACCCGATAAACTTGCGACACACAGCATTGTTATTGCAATACGCTTAACCACTCAGCAAGACTCCTTAATTTTAATCAGTCTTATTTCAATATAATAATCTGTTTTTTCAAGGCCAGATGTTCTTCATCATACTTGAACTTTCCCATGATGCTGCAAATTTTATCTACCGCATCCGATCTTATTTTATTCAAAGATTAATAAACTCTTGATCAAAAGTAAAAGCATTTTCAAACCAGTGCAGATCATAAGGGTATTGAGAAAAATCATGCTGTATGGTTTTTGCAAAATACCGATTAAAATCAAAACAAATCACATCAAAACGATAGTAATAATGTGCAAACTGTGGATTTTTTTGAATAAAACATACAGCCGTTTGTAGGACTTTTCGTTGCTTCGCAGAGGAAACAGATTCAAAAGCCAATGCATAACCCGTTTTAGCTCGTGCTTTTACTTCGACAAAGACCAGTTCCTGCTCACGCTGCATGACCAGATCAAGTTCACCATAGCGGCTATGCCAGTTTCTGGCAATGAGCTGAAAGTCTTGTTGCTGCATCAGTTGGGCAGCCTGTTGTTCTGCCCATGCACCTAATTGTTTCTGCATCACTGACCCTTATAGTGCCTTAAGACCTTTGGCACTCTGCTGAAAACAGGACGGCGTACGTTGTATGCCCTGATCTGATACCTGAATCATTCCAGTACGACCCTGGAATTCAATATTGCGTATTTTTTTATTGTTCAAATAATACTGGGTGATTTGCCAGGCATCGCCACCAAAAGCAATCAAGCGCTGATAGGCCATATTCACCGGTGCATGATGATAAGCCTGCATCACATCAGGCCAGTTAGCAAAATAAAGTACCGGCACATCGCAGAACTTGATGCCTCTTGGCGGAGCATGCTGCTCATTAATTGCATTCGCGACTGTATAAATCCGTTTATGTCCCAAACCCTGTAAGGATGCCAGCCAGTCCGCATTGCCAAGCAATAATATCCCCTGCTTGCTCTTCAGAAAAAATGGTGGCTTCTGGATCATTTCCAGTTGCAGCTCACTCTGACTAAGTAGTGACATTAGCAGAAGTTCATGTTCTGACTCACTACCCGGTTGGCGCATCACAAACAGTTGCTGAATCCCATCTTGCGCAATCTGCTTCTGTAAGGCAGCCGCATCTTCTTTTTTCGACAGACTAAATTGCCAGATATTTGGCGCTGTAAGACTACTTTCATTCAAACTCAGTGTACGAATCTTGGGTTTAGTTTGCACCAGTTGCTCTACATCCTGACGTGCCAAAGGACCAATCACCATTTGCGTCTTTTTACTGACATGTTGTTTGAGTAGTTGAGAGATTTTTTTCTGATCTGAATTGACCCATTTCAATGGTACTTTCTGTCCGGACGCTGTATATGCACTGAGAAATCCTTGCTTGATACTCGAAGCGGCTCGCGCCAAGGGGCCGCTTTCAGGTAGAATAATCAGCACTTCTGCTTGTACGCTGCTGACGCAGGCCAGTAACCCCAAGCCCAAAATTTTATTTTGAATCTTCCATTTTTTATTATTCGATTTATTCCACATGGAGAAACCTATGAGTGCTCAGTTATTTGTTGTTGCGACTCCAATCGGGCACTTAGATGATATTAGTTATCGTGCAATTAATGTATTGAAATCGGTGAGTCTTATTGCAGCTGAGGATACACGAACTTCTGCACAATTACTTAAACACTTTAATATTCAAACACCTTTGACAGCCTGTCATGAACATAATGAAAGCAACAAGATTGATCAGTTGATTCAACGCCTGCTCAATGGTGAAGATATGGCATTGATCAGTGATGCAGGCACGCCACTGATTAGCGATCCAGGATTCAAGTTTGTCCGTGCTGCCCAAGAACATAATATTCATGTGGTTCCTGTACCGGGTGCATGTGCTGCAATTGCCGCTTTAAGCGCAGTAGGTTTACCAAGTGACCGTTTCAGCTTTGAAGGTTTTTTGCCGTCTAAACAAAGCCAGCGGCTCTTGACTCTGGAAAAACTGAAAGATGAAACCCAGACCTTAATTTTCTATGAAGCGCCGCACCGCATTTTGGAATGTGTCAAAGATCTGGCAGCGGTATTCGGTGCAGAGCGTCCTGTCGGTTTTGCCCGTGAAATTACCAAGACCTTTGAAACCATCAAGAAAATGACACTGGGTGAACTGGTTGAATTTGTTGCCAATGATCATAACCAGCAAAAAGGTGAAATCGTACTGGTGATTGGCGGTTCTATCGAAGAAAAAGATCTGGATCAGGAAAAACTGGATAAATTGTTACTGCGTTTATTACAAGACCTGTCTGTCAAAGCAGCTTCACAGCTGGCTGCTGATTTGACCGGGATTAAGAAAAAAATCGCCTATCAACGTGCTTTGGAACTAACCTCTGCCAACGATTAATTTTTCTTTACCCATAAAAAACACCACAATCAATGTGGTGTTTTTTTATTTAATAATATTGAGTGCAATTATTCTCTTGCAACGGATTCATCAGCTGGAACTTCAGTAATACGGCCACCGCTTGCCAGAAAAGCCGCAATTTCATCTTCAAGTGCCTGACGTTTTTTCTGCTTAGCAGTTACAGTCAAAGTTTCAGCTTCTAATACGTCCGTATCATTCACAACTTCTTCGCTACTTGCAGCGCCTTTTTCTGCTGCTTTTGCTTCATCGTCGTCGATTACAGGATCTTCTACATCATCATAATCATTTACGTCTGTCATTTTGCTCTCCCCACAAATGGCTTCGCTTTTATCTATTAAACCAAGCTTTAAATTAACTGAAATTTAGCAATCTCTTTGGTCTTCGCCTAGCCCTAATTTTCAAAAAATCGTATCTTTTTTAAACAAAATGGTTACTCTTTATAGATGTTTGTTTAAAAAATTTACATTCGGCCGCTAGGCTGAATAACGTGTATCTTTGAGTAAACTTAAACCATTCGCCTGAGCCATAAATGCATCTTTCAGGACTGTCTGTTGCTCGACCTGTTTCAGCCCGAAATTACGTGCCCACACCACTGGGAAAAGCTCTGTAGTTTCCATCCAGCCAATCGCCGACATGCTATGCATCATCGCATCATTCTGGCCTTTACGGCGATGCTCATAACGTTTCAAGGTCTGTTCATGGGCCCACACTCCACGCGCTTTGTCATGCAGCAACACGTCACAGAGTACGGCAGCATCCAGACAGCCGATATTAACCCCTTGTCCAGCGAGCGGATGAATCACATGCGCAGCGTCACCAATTAGTGCCAAACCATCTTGTACATACTGCTGTGCAGCACGAGCTTTGAGTGGGAATTTAGCTCGTGCTGTCGCTTCCAGCACTTCACCCAGCATATGATAGCTTTCACGGGTCAATAGTTGAGTAAAGTCAGCATCTGATAATGCCACATATTCATCGGCATAATCATCAGGTAATGTCCAGACTATGGATTGCCAGTGCCCTTGTTTTTCCTCCTTTAGACTTGCCATTGGCAGATAAGCCAAAGGACCGGTTTCCAGAAAAATCTGACGCGCCACATGTTGATGTGGCTGAGCTGTTCTAATTGCACAGCTGATTCCTGCCTGTTTATAGTCCAGTACATCAATATCAATAAAGGCTTGTTCACGCACAAAGGAGTTCGCGCCATCTGCACCAATAACCAGCTTGGTTTTGAGCTGGGTACCATCTGCCAGATGAATGATCCAAACATCTACTCCACGTTCAACCCGGCTAACTTTGACCTGTGTGCGGTAATCTTGCACCTCTTCAAGCATCTTTTGCTGAATGGCCAGATTCAGGATACTCGGTTCCACCATCGAGCCTAGCGCCTGCTCTACAGAAGGTGTTCTTTCTGAAGAATGACCAAAGTTAATTTCACCGTAGCCATTTTTATTCCAGACCTGCATTCCAGTATATGGCTGCTGGCGTGCAAGTTTGTCCCACACACCCACAGTTTTTAATAAATGAATAGTCGCCTGACTTAGAGCCAAAACCCGCGGATTGGCTACGCTTAAAGTTTTGTCTGCATCCAGAATAGGCGCAGCATCCAGAACAGTCGCTTGCACACCACCTTGAGCGAGTAATAAAGCCGTTAGACCGCCTACCAGACCGCCACCAACAATCACGACATCTAATACATCAGAACTTGGATTCAGACTCATGCTTTTAACCCCATGGCATAGTTAGCGACTAGTGGCTTGATACCAGGAATGGTATCAAAAGCAATCAGTCCGGTATTACGGATCAGTTTCAAGAATGGATTCTGGTTACTAAATCCACGTACGACTGAATCACAGAACTTAATCACTCTTTGCTGGTCATTCAAACGGGATTTTTCATAATCCTGTAATACTGCTGCATCACCTAAGTCTGCACCTTGTGACTGCTGTTCTTTCAGGTAGCGCACCAATACATGCGCATCTCGCATACACAGGTTAAAACCCTGACCCGCTACTGGATGAATTGTATGTGCAGCATTACCCATCAAGACCACGCGGCCCACAGCCTGTTTTTCTGCTAATACTTGGGACAATGGAAAACTGAAGCGCTTACCTGTTTTCTGGAATTTACCGGCACGATCGCCATAGGTTTCTTGTAAGGCGTTCAGGAAATGCTGGTCATTTTCTTCACCCAGCCATTCTCCTTCCGTTCCTTTTTTCACAGGCCAGACTACAGAACGACGATATTCACCTGGAAGTGGTAATAAGGCTAATGGGCCTAAGTGGCTAAACCGTTCAAAGCCAACATGATTATGTGGCTTAGAAGTTTGAACGGTAGTGACAATGGCGACCTGATCATAGTCATGTTCTGAAGCCCCAATACCGAGCGCTTTACGACAGAAAGAATCACGCCCATCAGCAGCAATCACCACTTTGGATTGAAGTTTCAATAAAGCATCACCACGTTGTGCTTCAAGATAAGCAAACTCAGCATCTTGAGTCAGAGAGCTGACCTGAACCCCATCAATCAGTTCAATGAGTGGTTCTTTTTTGACTTGAGTTAATAGCACACGACCTAGCCAGGCATTTTCAATCACTTGGCCAAAGCTTTCGACTTTTTCCTGTTCTGCAATTAAGCGCGCCTTACCAAAACTGCCCTGCTCAGTGATATTCACTTCAAGAATCGGCGTTGCATGTTCCTGCAAGGCATCCCAAAGCCCAAGTTCCTGATAAATCTGTACACTACGGCGTGACAAGGCACTATTACGTGCATCAAAGCTGGAATGATAGGGTGCAAGGTTTACATCATCATAATCTGGATATTTGATCGCTTCCAAAAGTTTGACTGCAATATTGGTTTTGGCCAACATCAGCGCGAGACTCAAGCCGACCATACCACCACCGACAATGATGACTTCTTGTTGCATGCTGTAATCCTTTCAATGGCGTACCTATATATAGATACTTATAATCATGATGAATTTTATATTAGCCTAAAAAATTTCTTTTTTATAATAAATTAGGTTGCGGTTTCGAAGCGAAGTCTGCTTGTGGTTAATTTATAGCTCACCTCAACGTCCTACTTAAATTTTTCAAAATACAGAAGTATCATCTGCCTGATAAAAAGCAGAAGAATTTTGGCACTGATTGTTAGGTTTAAAAGCTTGGCTTGGTATGAAATGATGAAGATGGGATCTGGATATAATTTTTTGAATTAACAATATTTATGTTTTTGAATTTATATAATATTTTTTATTTAACTTATTTAAAGTAAATACTCATTTTAAAAAATCATGCGATACGTAGCTTTAGCTTATATCGCATGATGATGTAAGGATTAACTTGCTTTCAATGTATAGGCATGGTCATTCAAACTTGCCAATATCTGTATAAATTGAGGAATGGTCTCGGCATTCAAGGTATAAGGATTGAATTCATCCAGATTATGTTCGGCAAAGAATCCAAGAATATCCTGATGGATATTGGCATATTTCATATGCCAGTCTGAGAAGAGACGGTCATTCACATCTTCAAAATACAGAACTTCACAATTTTTATGTCGAGGATCTTTCAAGATTTTTTTATAGAACAGATCTTCAATCTTGTTCCTATCTCCTTCCAGACATTGAACAAAGTAACCATTTCCATAATACAGAGCCCCAAAAATCGCATTACGTGAATTGAAATTCAACGCTTCTGTCAGAATATTGAATAGATCATTCATTGGATCTTCGCAATCATACAACTTACTAACATATAAAAGTCTTGCGTCGCTCATTGTCTACCTCAATATTTTAGATTATGTACATTACTCAATATTTTTCTGTTTAATATATATAACTGATTTTATAAAAATTTTCTATGATTAGATACAAAATAATTTATCGAATAGTAAAATAACTTGAAAAATAAAATAAATTTTTATATAAATTCAGCTACTTGCTTTTAACACGCATTTTCCAAATATTTCTATATTAAAAAGCTTCAAAATTTTGCTATTTGAGATCTGCCATCAAGTATCAGTTTTTTACTTTCTAAATGCTCATGTAATTTGAGCACCAGTTATCTTTGCCAGAACATCAGCAAGCCAGCAAAAATGTAAATCAGCGATTTGTTCTCAATCAATAGTGCAAGTGCTACGAATACGATAGCAAAGATGAAGGAACGGATTAAAGTCGCGATGTTTAATTTAGAAACGACAGTCTAAGTCGAGCTCAAGCAACTTATTAAGTATGTACTTTCTTACACCTCTCTTCTTATAATATTTTTAAAAGGTAATTGTTTTTAATTTCTAAATGATACAAAAACATGCTTATTTAATAATCAATCTTGTACTCTTTGACTTACAGCTATTCAAGTCCTTTACCCCTATTTTAGTTAAATGAATTTTCATATGATGATTACATCAGGAACAGGGAGTTCCACATAAGAATAACAATAGATAAGCACAAGGACAGTAAGGTACGACAGGAGTTATACCAAGCTAACCAATACGAAAAACCCCGGCAGGATGCCGGGGTTTTTTATTATTTAATGATTAAAAATTTGAAGATGATACTGAAGTTTCTAAACAGAAATCTTAGCAATCACTACTACCTATATCTTTCATCTACTTATAGAAAATTCCCAAATTTTGGTGTGAAGTTAATAATGTATACGTGATCTTTGAATTAATTCATCAATGGTTTCTGGAATTTCTTTTATTAAGCTGAGTACTTTTACTTTTTATTAAAATTTTGAAACATATTTTAAGCCGGTTAATAAATAATAATAATTAATAAAAAATTCATTTTTTACCAGTTTCTAAACTCTAGTGAATATTTGAGTTCCCATAAAATACGGCTACTTTTATATAAAACCAACCGTAATGATTTTAGATTAAATAATTAGTAATATTCACGGTCTTTCACTAGGTATATTTGTTAGACAAACATTGAGTATGGTAGTTTAAATTAAATACTTTAATAAAATAATAACTATGCTTTATTCAGTGCAATTTCTTAGGGGGATTGCTGCCTTAATGGTAGTTATAAGTCATACCTCCTTTAAAGGACAACAATACAGTGTTGATACGCTTCAGTGGTATCACATAGGTGGTTCTGGCGTTGATTTATTTTTCATAATATCTGGCTTTATTATGTGTTATACAACATATAATAAAAAAGTTAATTTTCTAAATTTCATGAGAAACCGATTCATCCGAATCATTCCTCTTTATTGGGTTCTCAGTTTTTTTGCTTTAATCGTATTTCTGATTTCTCCAAATCTTATAAATTCATCCGGTGGTGAAACAGGAATTTTCGAATCTTTCTTTTTAATTCCGAATGGCAGTAAATTTTTAATTAATAATGGATGGACTTTAAGCTACGAATTTTATTATTATTTTATATTTTCTTTTTTCCTAATCTTTTTATTAAAAGACTTATATAAATATCTTTTTATCATTCTATATTTTTCAGTTGTTGTGGCTATAGGTTTAATACTCCAACCAAAATCTGAATTTCTGATGTTTTTAACCCATAATCTTTTGCTTGAATTCGCTTTAGGCGTTCTGGCATTTATCATTATAAAAAATACTAGTCTTTCCCGATTAATGTCTTTATTTATGATTCTTGTCGGTGCTTCCCTATTAGCCTATCAAAACTTTTATAAACTACCTGATTTCATCACCTTGAGATCATTAAAAATCGGGATCCCAATGTTTTTAATTTTTGTTGGATGCGTAGCTTTAGAAGACTTAATCACAGAAACTAAATCACTAATTTTAAGATTCTTTAATCATCTTGGAGATTCATCTTACTCTTTATATTTGATTCATCCTTTTACTTTAAGCCCAGTTGCTATGGTTTTAAATAAACTCAATATATTAAACCCTTACCTATTTAGCTCTATACTTATTACCTCTTCGATCTTGGCAGGCTCTATTACGTATCTAGTTTTAGAAAAAAGGTTAATTAAATTAGGCAAAGAACCATTTAACTTCTTTAGGTATTTTTATCCGGTCGATAGAAAAAACTTATAGATATTTTTTGATCTCTTTAGGCATTATCAAAAATTTAAATACTAAAAACGGAGCTTAAGCTCCGTTTCTGTTAAATGTCCTTTATATCTTTTAGATTAACTAATCTGTTATAGAAATCAGTTAATTAAAAAAATATCAATGACTTCAATTAATTTTTAGTCAGTTAACGTACTACTCGAGCTTGAGACTCATGATGTACATCGCGTCGACCCAATTTTGTACCAGTATAGATCAGATACAAGGCAGACAAACCAACCAATACATAGATAATTCGAGATAGTGCACTCATTTCACCAAAGATGGCAGCGACTAAATCAAAGTTAAATGCACCAACCAGACCCCAGTTGATGCCACCAATAATCGCTAAAGCATAAGCAATCCAGTCAAGCGTATTTAGTCTCATCATTTTTCTCCTGCTCTTCTTTGAGTTTATTTAAGGAACAGGTCAAGTATGAGAACGAAATCGGAATTAATATGTTGCTTTGATGCTAAAAACTCAATTGCTGTGTTGAATTCCTGTCATCTTATAATTCTCAATTTTAACAAAGTTAATTTTATTTGAATAAGTCGCGATTAACGTAAGTAAAAGTCTTGCATGTTTCTTGATAGTATCTTTGTTTTATGTAGCCATTGGATAACTTATTGCCTAAGAAATTAATCCATTTTTTCTTAAAATTTTATAAATATTCATTTTAATATCAATAAATTAAAAAATTACTATCATTCACGAATACATTTTTAACTTTCTACTATATAAAAAAGCCGGTGAGATCACCGGCTTTTTTATATCTTTCATTTAAGCAGCATGGGCTTTGGCCATTAAGGCTTCAATATCTTCCACGGTTTTCACAACTTTTGCAGTTAGCACTAGTGGGCCATTTTTGGTAGCAACCACATCATCTTCAATCCGGATTCCGATACCACGCCATTTAACATCTACAGTTTCATCATCTGGTGCAATATAAAGACCCGGCTCAACTGTCACGACCATACCTTCTTCATATGCACGCCATTCACCGTTGGCTTTATAAGTACCTACATCATGTACATCCATACCCAGCCAATGTCCAGTACCGTGCATATAGAACTGGCGGAAACTTTCCGTCTGGATAATTTCTTCAAGATCTCCCTGCATAATCCCCAGATCAAGTAAACCTTGAACCAGAATGCGAACCGCCACATTATGCGGCTCTTTATAAGAGTTCCCGATTTGAACTGCATTGATGGCAGCAATCTGTGCATCCAGTACGACATTATATAAAGCTTTTTGTTCCAGACTGAATTTACCATTCACCGGGAAAGTACGGGTAATGTCCGAAGCATAAAACTGATATTCACATGCAGCATCAATCAGAACCAGATCACCATCTTTCAGTTCTTTGTCATTCTCTACATAATGCAGAATACAGGCATTTTCACCGCCACCAACAATACTGTTGTACGATGGTACACAGCCATTTTTACCAAAAACATAATTTAATTCTGCTTCTAAAGCATATTCCATCATGCCTGGACGAACTTTCTGCATAGCCAGTGTATGCGCTTCTGCAGAAATATCTGATGCAAGCTGCATCAGTTCAATTTCATTTTCATCTTTATGCAGACGCATTTCATCAATGATACGATCCAGCTGCATGATCTGTGCCGGTGCAGAAGTACCACGGCGGCTTTCACCACTGGCTGTTACGATCCATTTGGCTACACGTGCATCAAATTCGGCATTGTGTCCAATCCGGTAGAAAAGCTTGTCTTTGTTCTGAAGCTTGGTGAGGATTTCCTCATCCAGTAGATCAATCGCATAAGCTTCGTCTGCTTCATAATCATCAACGGCGCCATCTACTCCGGCACGGTAGCCGTTCCAGATTTCCATTTCACGATCACGTTCACGGCAGAACAGGCTATAGGTATAGCCTTCTTCTTCAGTATCGAAAGTTTCAATGACTGCAACTGCTTCAGGCTCAGCAAATCCGGTCAGGTAAAAGAAACTGCTGTCCGCGCGGTATTTATAATCTGCATCACGGTTACGCAGGGCAACCGGGCTGGTGGCAATAATCGCGATACTACGTAATCCCATTTCCCCTGCGAGGATGTCACGACGTTCCTGAAAATCGGCTTGAGTCAGTTTCTTCATTACACCTTACTTCTTATCAATTGCTACTGTTATTTAAAATTTGGTCCTGAAAACAGGTCAGATTAATTTACTATCATCATGAGAAGGATCAGCAAAAAATATGCCGGTTTTCAGAACCGTTTTTTAATTTGTGTTTAGAACCGCTTGAACTTAACTCGGACGTTTCGGCGAGAAAATTTCAACTACAGATTGCGCTTCAGTTGCAGAAGCTGGAGTAGGTGCTTTTTGCGTGAATTTCTGCAATAAAGGTGTTTCTTCAACTTCTAATTTCTTACGGCCGACGGACAGGCTTACCGGAATCAGACGAACAAACTCATACAGCTCCTGATAGCTTTCTTCGCCTTCGGCATCGTCATCAGAATCTTCAAACTCGACTGCTGCAACATCTTGTAAATGTTCAATCAGTTCCATTTCATCATTGCGGATATGCCCTGAAGCCAGACCGAAACCAAGCACTACGCCTGCACACCAGTCAGCCAGTGCCTGAACGCGTTCAGCCAAGCTATGCTCATCATCTGGTAGTAATGGCAGATAATCCAGCTCATCTTCAGACAGCGCATGAAATATGTCTTCTGCCTCACCCGTTAACAATTCTAATGCTTCAGGGTTCAGTTCAGGAACATCTAGCGTTTCTAGAATCTGTACCCATTCATCATTTGAAGGTGCCTGAGTGACACAGACAATTCCGGTAAGCAAACCATGCAGTTCGCTTGGGCTAGAAATTTCTTCAATTGAGGAAAAATTGCGGTACCATTCTGACCAACCTGAAATATCGTCTTGCATTCGTTTATCCAATCTCTATACTGCTTTATATATTACCTTTGTTTGCAACACTGTGCGACCTCGATATGTTAGAAGAATTACAGCGTCTACAAGTGCATATTGGCGTTTTAAAAACGCGACTTGCACAACTTGAAAGTGAGAATACCAGTTTACGGGAGAAGCAAGAGGCTTCAAGCGTGCAACATGAAACTCAAATTGAACAAAAAAATAGCTTTATTGCGCAAAAACAACAAGAAATCCAGAATCTCAATCAGCAACTGACAGAATCACGTAACCAGTTTCAGCATTTAAACCAGGATGCTACAGCACTGGCAGATCGTTATAGCCGTCTGGAAAAAAGTTGTACTGATCTAAAGAACCGTTTTCAGGAAATTCTGGCTGAACGCAATGAGTTACGCGTGCTGAAAGAAAAGTTATTGCTGGAACAGCGTCATGCCCAGCAGGAAATTCAGCGGCTGAATCAGGAATCTGAACGTCTTACCCAGAAAAATGAAAATGCCAAAGCTAAAGTTGAAGCCATTATTCAACGTCTGGCGATTTTGGGAACAGCCCAAGATCAAAATGCACAGGAAATTCAGCAATTGGCCCATCCTACTGAAGTGACTGAGGAAGCTTCATCATGAGTGAACAAATCGCAATCGACTTAAAGGTATTGGGTCATAGTTTCCGTCTGGCCTCCACTGCGGATCAGCAGGATGAACTACAACGTGCAGCGCAATTACTCAATGAAAAATACGATGAATTTCGCCGTAAAGCCCCTCGTATGGAACCAAGTAAACTGATCATTATGGTGGCACTGGAACTGATGCAGGAAGTATTGACGATGAATAAATCCCTGCAACAATATGCTCACTGCGAACGTTTGTTACAAACTATTTTGGAAGAAGTTGAAGAACTAACTGAATAATCGAGTTTTTTGTATAAACTTCGGTCGTTCGACTAAACTGTTTACAGTTCACGAACAGCAGAGAGTTGCCACATCAGCATTATCGTTTATACTTAGTCTAACTCTGAGATGTTCGCCAGCGGGTCAGATTCCCCTGAGCCGATATTTAAATCTTAGGATTGAGTTCTGCATATTTAGAGTGTATGCCCATCCGGTATGGGAAACCCAGCAAGTATGCGTCTCGTCCACCTTGAACTTTAGGGTTCAAGGGTAATGACATGCAGCGGCATCCTCGGAGTGCTTCTATTTTTCTCAAAATATTTCATCATTTATCTTCTTTTCTAAAGCTCAAATTTATTATATTTTTCTTGGTTTAGCGTCCTATACCCGTATCTTTTTTCGTCTTTTAAAAAGTTGACTAGATCTAATTACAGATCAATCAATTAATGATTCGTGTTTTATTATTTTTAAAATTTAATCAAAAATTCATACAGATGCCTATAATACTCGTTATGTTGCTACCCTCTATTTAAGTTATGGCATTTTATTAATCTAATGCCTTAAAATCCTGAAGACCATATTTATGACGACGATGAATCTTTCCGAACTTCGCAAACAGCTACGTAAACAGCGCCGTCAACTCTCTCGATTTACCCAGAAACAGACTCAACAACGTATCCTGAATATGATTCGGACTTTGCCAGAATTTCATGCAAGCAAATCTGTGGGGGTTTATCTGGATGCTTTCGGTGAGGTTCGGACTCAGGCACTGATTGAATACTGCTTTAAGCACCATAAACGGGTTTATCTCCCCAATATTTGCAATATGAACCAGCAACTCACTTGGGTAGAAATCAGCCAGAATCAATATCGTTCCCAGCGTTTTGCTCATCATCGGTTGGGAATGCGTGAACCCATGGCTACACGTGGTCTGCATGTCTCAAAACTGGATCTTTTAGTTATGCCACTATTAGCCTGTGATCAATATGGCACCCGAATTGGTATGGGGGGCGGTTATTATGATCGTACGCTGGCAACAGCACCGCACCGTCCTTTTCGTCTGGGGTTAGCACATGACTTTCAGCTGATCCCACAGCCTTTAACCCGAGAAGTTTGGGACCAGCCTCTAGATGCCCTGCTTACGCCTACACTTTTACAACGTTTTAAGCGTTAAACAATGTATTTCCAAATACATAAGTACTTTAAAATCACATAATTAGTCATTTTTTATACAATTTAGTCGCTATAGCCCTTGTAATTTTTAAATTACCCATCACTATTAAAAACATGGCAACACCGTTGTCACTCATTAGGAGTGCCCATGTCTGAAATTATTATGAATCAAGAAACCTTAGAGCCTCAGGTTCCAAGTGTATTACCACTTTTGGCGCTACGTGATGTGGTGGTGTATCCACACATGCAAATTGCGCTATTTGTCGGTCGTGAAAAATCGATCAATGCAGTTGATGTGGCTCGTAACAGTGACAATCTAGTATTTGTAGTTGCGCAAAAAGATTCGCTTACAGAAGAAATTGATCACGACAACTTATATCAATACGGTACTGTCGCGAAGATTGTGCAAGTTGTGAATCACGAAAATGATGAAAACTGTATTAAAGTCCTGATTGAGGGACTGTATCGTGCCAAGCTCAAAACCATCATTGATGAAAATGAGTATTTGACTGCTGAGCATGAACTTAGTCCAATGACTGTATCAGTCGATGAAACAACTCAAGCTACGCGCTTGCAGGAGCTGCGTGCCCTGTTCGCTCAGTATGCTGAAGCAAAACTTCGTAATGCTCGTGAGCTGATTGCAGCTGCGAATAAAATCGAAGACTTGTTGCAATTGTTATTCTTCGTAGCGACCCGTGTTCCTTTGAATATCGAAGTGAAACAGAAATTCCTGGAATACGACGAGTTCGATGCACATTTAACTGAGTTGATGACTTATTTATTGCAACAGTCTGAAGAACAGCAGATCGAACAGACTTTGCATGACTCTGTTAAACGCCAGATGGAAAAAAACCAGCGTGAATACTTCCTGAATGAAAAAATGAAAGTCATTCAGCGCGAGCTTTCCGATATGAATGGCGGTGCGGAAGATGACGTTGCGGAAATCGAAAAACGTCTGGCTGAAGCTGATCTGCCTGAGCATGTGCGTAAAAAAGCGGAATCTGAGTTCCGTAAACTCAAAGCAATGCAACCAGCCTCTAGCGAAGCTGCGGTAGTTCGCAACTATCTAGAAGTGATTCTAGATACGCCATGGAACAAAGCCAGCAAAGTTAGCATTAACTTGAATAAAGCTCAGGAAATCCTGGATGCCGATCACTATGGTCTGGACGATGTCAAAGACCGTATTGTGGAATATCTGGCGGTTCAGTCTCGCGTGAAAAAATTACGCGGTCCAATCCTGTGTCTAGTTGGTCCTCCAGGTGTAGGTAAAACTTCCTTGGGTGAATCGATTGCCAAAGCGACTGGCCGTGAGTTTGTCCGTATGGCCCTAGGTGGTGTACGTGACGAAGCAGAAATTCGTGGTCACCGTCGTACCTACATTGGTGCGATGCCAGGTAAGATCGTGCAGTCATTGACCAAAGTTGGCGTGAAAAACCCGCTGTTCTTGCTCGATGAGATTGACAAGATGGCTCAAGACTACCGCGGTGATCCAGCTTCTGCGATGCTTGAAGTACTTGATCCATCACAGAACAACAAGTTCAATGATCACTATCTTGATTTGGACCTTGACCTGTCAGAAGTGATGTTCATCTGTACTGCCAACAGCATGAATATTCCTGAAGCCCTCTTGGACCGTATGGAAGTGATTCGTCTGCCTGGCTATACCGAAGAAGAGAAAGTTAACATTGCTGACCGTTACCTTGTTCCTAAAGCAATCAAGAACAATGGTTTACGTGCTAAAGAGTTGACTGTGCATGAAGAAGCGATTCGTGACATCGTGCGTCGTTATACTCGTGAAGCCGGTGTTCGTAACCTTGAACGTGAAGTGTCTAAAATTGCACGTAAGGTAGTGAAAGAAGCAGTTAGCAAGAAAGCTAAGAATCTTCAGGTTGAAGTGAATGCGGGTAATCTTCCAGATTACTTAGGTCCACACAAATTTGACTACGGTATGGCGGAAGAAGAGGCTCAAATCGGCCGTGTAAATGGCTTGGCTTGGACTTCAGTGGGTGGTGAGTTACTGACTATTGAAGTTGCAGCAGTACCTGGTAAAGGTAAATTCATTACCACCGGTTCACTTGGTGATGTAATGAAAGAATCGATTACCGCTGCCATGACTGTCGTTCGTACCCGTGCGGCTGAGCTAGGTATCGAAGCGTCTCGCTTTGAAGAAACTGATGTGCACGTGCATTTACCAGAAGGTGCGACTCCGAAAGATGGTCCATCTGCAGGTTTGGCACTGACCACTGCTCTAGTTTCTGCATTCACCGGTATTGCGATTCGTCCAGATATTGCGATGACAGGTGAAACCAGCTTAAGTGGCCGTGCAATGCGTATCGGTGGCCTGAAAGAGAAACTGCTTGCTGCGCACCGTGGTGGCATTAAACTGGTGTTCATTCCACAGGAAAACGTTCGCGACCTTGCGGAAATTCCTGAAAATGTAAAAGAAGGCTTAGAAATCAAAGCTGTGAAATCGATTGATGAGATTTTACCTCTGGCTTTGATCGATATGCCGAAAGCACTGGTGAAACCACCAATTGTGAAAGCAAGTGAAGAAGCTAAAGCTGCACGTCATTAAGACCTAAAGGCTTTGAAAAACACCCTGCTCTGGCAGGGTGTTTTTGTATCTAGGTGAAGACAATTAAAGGCGAATCACCATATCGACCAAACCATTCACGACCTGAGCCATCTTGGTCAGATCCAGTTTATCTAAGGTATCCTGCTCGGTATTGTAGTAAGGATTACGATAATGCGCTGTGTCTGTAATCAGCATAGTTGAATAGTTAAACTTGGCATAATTCAAATAGCCAGAAAAATTCATGTCCTGAGCAAATGCCGGACTAATAAAACGCTGACAGTCTAGCCGCTTGAAACGTTGCATGGACGTGCAGTAATCTCCTGTCAAACCGGCTGATGCCAAATGTCCAATCGCAGCAATAAAGTTTCCATGTCGGGGATAGATCCATTTTAATCCTGTCGGATAGGTCTGCACCAGATTTTCATCATAATAACCAATAGAATCCAGAATAATGACACCTTTCACTTTTTGTTTCTGGGCCTTTAATGCTTTGGCATGTAGATAGCTTCCCATATGTTCAGTCTTGAAATAGGGTGGCTCCTCCAGTGTATAGAAAGCAAACTCGATATTATGTTTGAGTTTTGACTTTTGTAAGGCCAATAATCGAGCTGTTTCCAGTACCCCTGCTACACCGGAAGCATTGTTATCTGCTCCATACAGATCACTAAAGACATCATAATGCGCACCAATAACCAGTTTGGTTTTGGCTTTAGCATTAAGCTGACATACCACATTTCTATAGCTTAGGCTATTTACGATATAATTTTGGAACTGACATGGGATGCCAAGCAGACGCATCTGTTCTTTGAGCCATGCTGAGACCCGGTTTAATTCACTGGTATTTTTAAAATTCCGGTATTCGTCCACACTGATAATCTGTTTGATAAACAGTTCCAGATATTCTGGCTGTGCCTGTTTGGAGGAAAAATTTGCAGGCGCAGCAAAGCTCATGCCTGAACTGGTTAAACCGAGAATAATTAGTAGAAAAGTACAATATCTTTTAATAATGAAACTGGTCCGCATTTCTTATTATCCATTCCTTTATTATCAAGCGGATACTTGAATCATGGATATTAAAGCAACATTAAATTCATGATTTCAATTTCAATTTGTTTCCCTAGCTCAACTTCGTGTTGTTTGATCGTTATAATGAAGTATCTAATTATTGATCCAGTTCTATGAAAATCCGTATCTTGACCATCGGCCAGAAAATGCCGGCTTGGGTGTTGACAGGCTTTGAAGACTATTTCAAACGTATCCAGCCTTTTGTACAGACTCAGGTGGTTGAATTGCCCATGGCGAAACGGGGCAAAAACGATTCTGAAGCCGATATTATGAAATACCGGAATATTGAAGGTGACAGTATTTTAAATGCCTTAAAACAGAATGAAGTCCTGATTGCACTAGAAGTCGGTGGCCGTGAGTTTAGTACGGAAAAACTGGCTGAAACCATGAAAGGCTGGATGCTGGAAGGTCATGATATTGCCTTGGCGATTGGTGGGCCAGATGGCCATTCTGAAGCAGTCCGAAAAGCAGCAGCCTGGCATTGGTCCCTGTCTAAACTCACCTTGCCACATCCGCTAGTCCGTGTAATGCTGATTGAACAACTGTATCGCGCCATGAGCATCAACCATAATCATCCTTATCACCGTGCAGGCTGATCTGTTGATGCGTTCTGATTATGCAACGTTTTGTTGAACAATTCCCCCTGCCTTTGCTTCTCTTTTTATTGCATGATTAAAACATTGAATTAATGTGGTTTGACTTATGAACTTACAGACTTTGCCCGGCTTATTTATTTCTCATGGTTCCCCTATGCTCGCGCTCAATCCTGAGCAGGTTGGCCCGGCATTGCACCGTTTAAGCCTGAATCTGCCACGTCCAACTGCCATTATTGTTATGTCGGCACATTGGGAAAGTGAAGCTCTGGAAGTCAATACAGGTATTCGTCCTGAAACCTGGCATGACTTCCGTGGCTTTCCACCTGAGTTATATGAGTTACGCTATCCTGCTCCCGGCAATCCAGAGCTGGCTGAGCAAGTCTTGGGCTTATTGGCCAATGCCGGGTTCTCTGCACATGCCAACAGCACCCGTCCACGTGATCATGGCGTCTGGATGCCGCTCTTACATATGTATCCAGAAGCAGACATCCCGGTGGTTGAAATTTCTTTACCAATGTCGATGAGTGCAGAAGAGATTTACAAGATTGGCCAGACCTTGGCGCCACTTCGTGAGCAGCAGGTTTTTCTGATCGGGTCAGGGAGCATTACTCATAATTTGCGTGAATTGTCTTGGCAAGGAAATAGCGATGAAGTTCCGGAATGGGCATCAACCTTCCGCAACTATGTAGCCAATAAATTAACCCATAGCGATTTTGATGCTGTGCTGGACTGGCAATCCATTCCTCAACTGAAACGCAACCATCCAACGCTGGAACACTTTGCGCCGCTATTCTTTGCCATGGGCACCGGCAACCGTTTCAGTATCGTGCATAGCAGTTTTACGATGGGCGCTTTGGGAATGGATATTTACCGTTTTGACTGACAGTAAACTTCAACCATTTAACATCCGACTTTTTAATTTGGATACATTTTGTTAGCAAAAGCTACGTTTTGTATCCATATTTTTTGTTAATCTCTTGATTATAATCACGTTGAAACTTTAGCACATAGAATATAAACCAATGAAATTCAGTATTTTTGCGCTTGCCCTATTCCCTTTGGCTTTAACTGCATGTCAATCTTCTCATCTTCCTGCCGCTTCAGGAGATACAGCTATTTCTACTCTATCCACCACATTAAAAACGCCTACACAAATTTTACCCGCTTATACTTGGGAACTTGATCGTGGGCTGCAACGCCCGATTGTTCTGAGCTTTGATCAGCAAGGCAGACTGAGTGTAGCTTCTGGCTGTAATGGCCTTGGCACGAGCTGGACTGTTAAAGATAATACCCTGAGTACTGGTGACATGATGGGTACCATGATGGCGTGTGATGCACCATTAATGGAACAGGAACGTTTTATCAGCCAGCTTCTGCAAAAGCGTGATATTCCGTTTAGTCTGGATCTAAGTGATGCCAATCAGCCAAAACTGAGTATTACTACAGCTGATGGTCAAAAATATGTCTTTACCGGAAAAATGACACCGGAAACCAAATACCAAGGTCAGGCAGAAACCATTTTCCTGGAAGTTTCGCCACAGACTAAAGCCTGTACGGGTGTAGCTCAGCAAACCTGCTTGCAGGTGAAAGAAATTAAGTATGATGAAAAAGGTTTAAAGACTCAGGTCGATAAAGACTGGACTTTATTTTACGATCAGATTGAAGATTTTCATCATACACCGAATGAGCGTCAGATTATTCGGGTAAAACGTTATGAAATCAAAAATCCGGCAGCTGACCAGTCTAAATATGCCTATATATTCGACATGGCTGTAGAGCGTGAAACAGTCAAAGGCACTCTTTAAAGATAAAATCTGAACATAAAAAAACCGAGGCATTCACCTCGGTTTTTTTTAAGCTTAAACTAAGTCAGACTTAGAATACGCCTTGAGAAAGCATTGCATCAGCAACTTTTACGAAGCCAGCGATGTTTGCGCCGTCTACATAGTTTACAGTACCGTCTTCTTTAGTACCGTATTTCACACAGTTGCGGTGAATTTCTTTCATGATCGCATGCAGACGTTCGTCAACTTCTTCGAAAGTCCAGCCTAAACGCAATGCGTTTTGAGACATTTCAAGACCAGAAGTTGCTACACCACCGGCGTTAGATGCTTTACCTGGAGCATAAAGGATTTTCGCTTCAACGAATTTCTCAACTGCTTCAAGTGTAGAAGGCATGTTCGCGCCTTCAGCAACACAAATTACGCCGTTTGCAAGAAGCGCTGCTGCATCATTCGCATCAAGTTCGTTTTGAGTCGCACATGGAAGCGCGATATCACATTTGATACCCCAAGGACGTTGACCTTCAAGGTATTCAAAACCGTGTTTAGATGCAAATTCAGAGATACGGCCACGTTTAATGTTTTTCAGTTCCATCACTTCAGCAAGAAGCTCTTCAGTGAAACCGTCTTTAACGTGAACAGTACCCGCAGAGTCAGATAGAGAAACAACTTTAGCACCCAGGAACATTGCTTTTTCAGCAGCGTACTGGGCAACGTTACCAGAACCAGAGATTGTTACCACTTTATCTTTGAAACTTTCGCCACGAGTTTTCAGCATCTCTTCAGCGAAATACACTGTACCGTAACCAGTTGCTTCTGGACGAGCCAGAGAACCACCGAAAGTCAGGCCTTTACCAGTGAATACACATGAAGTGTCATTGCTGAGTTTTTTCATCATACCAGCCATGTAACCAACTTCACGGCCACCCACACCGATATCACCCGCTGGGATATCTGTATTAGAACCAAGATGACGATAAAGCTCGATGATTAACGCTTGGCAGAAACGCATGATTTCGCCTTCTGATTTGCCTTTAGGGTCAAAATCAGAACCGCCTTTACCACCACCCATAGGCAATGTAGTCAGGGCATTTTTGAAAGTTTGCTCGAAACCGAGGAATTTCAAAATAGAAAGGTTCACTGACGGGTGGAAACGCATACCACCTTTGAATGGACCAATCGCTGAGTTGTACTGTACGCGGAACGCACGGTTAACCTGTGTTTGACCTTGGTCATCTACCCAAGCAACACGGAACTGGATCGCACGCTCAGGTTCAACTAGACGTTCTAGTAAACCATGTGCTGCGTATTGTGGATTCTTTTCAATGAATGGCCACAAACTGGTCATCACTTCTTCTACAGCTTGAAGAAATTCGGGTTGATGTGCATCACGTGATTTTACGTAATCTAGGAACTCATTAAGTGTGTTGTATTTCAACGCTTAATCCTCAGCAGAAAATGGATCAAAATTGGTCAAATTTACAATCAATGTTAAATTTTGGCGCAAAATATTAAATATCTTTTGTAACTAATCTACAATACTTTTTTGAAAAATAGTTTAAATTTAATTTGATAACAATTATTTATATTGATTATGAATATTTTTTCTGTGTGCTTAAATGCCAATTGAATCAATGCTTAATTGTTAATTTATGCCTGATAATAATGCACAAAGTGACCTTTAATCGTGCATAACTTAGTTCCTTAAAAACATGTTAAAATTGTTAAATTGACATATTTTGTTTCATTCACTCTAAGGCTCAGCCCGAGCAGCCTAGGTTATTCATGAATTCGCAGATCTCTCTAGTCCAGTCTATTGATGCTTTATTGCCCCAAACCCAGTGCGGTTTATGTGGTCATCGTGATGGCTGCTTGCCCTATGCTCAATCCATTGCTGAGGGCGAAGATGCCAATAAATGTGTACCGGGTGGACAGCCCGTCGCTGATGCTCTGGCAACATTGTTAAATCGTTCTAAACTGCCCGCTGAAGAAAGTGTCTGGCCCATTCAGACGAATGGTCGTCCTCAGCGCATGAAAGCCATCATTCGTGAAGATGAATGTATTGGTTGTACCAAATGCATCAATGCCTGTCCGGTCGATGCGATTATTGGCTCAGGTAAATTAATGCATACTGTGCTCACTGACTTGTGTACCGGCTGTGAACTCTGCATTTCGCCTTGCCCGGTAGACTGTATTGATCTGGTCGAAGATCTTCAGCCTTTGCCAACTGAAGCTCAGCGTATTGCTGAACAGGATGACTTGCGTAAACGTTACTATGCGCATATTCAACGCGAAGAAAAACGTCGCATTGACCGTAAGGGCCCTGTCGTTCGTGCCGAGATTAATACTGCCCTATTTGCCCAGTTCTCTGCTCAGGTCGATCAGGTTCCTGTCATTGAAATCGTGCAAAAACCAGCCGATGAAGTGGTTACACTTGATGCCAAAACCACGATTGAGCTTGCCAAATTACGCACACAAATCAAAAAGTTAGAAAAACAGCTTTCGGTCCGTGAGGATGTACGCAAACGTCTGCAACTTGAAGAACTGACCCAGCAATTACAGGCTTTACAGGGATAAGATCATGACAACAGCAACAGCCAAGCCTGTAAAAAACATGACTAAAAAACAGATTCAGACTTTCTTTGAGCGCCTGCGCGAGCAGCGTCCGAATCCAAAAACTGAATTGAATTATTCCAGTCCATTTGAATTACTGGTTGCAGTGACCCTGTCTGCCCAAGCTACGGATGTGAGCGTCAATAAAGCCACCGATAAACTGTTTCCGGTCGCCAATACACCGGAAGCGATTTATGCACTCGGCGTGGATGGGCTGAAGGAATATATCAAAACGATTGGCCTGTATAATTCCAAAGCTGTGAACGTCATTAAAGCCTGTGAAATGCTCATCAAGAAGCATAACAGCGTAGTACCGGACAATCGTGCAGATCTGGAAGCTTTACCGGGTGTAGGACGCAAAACAGCGAATGTGGTGCTAAATACCGCCTTTGGCCAACCGACCATGGCTGTGGATACGCATATCTTTCGTGTTGGTAACCGTACCGGGTTGGCGGTGGGTAAAAACGTGCTTGAGGTCGAGCATCGTCTGGTCAAAGTGATTCCAAAAGAATTTATTATTGATTCACATCACTGGCTGATTTTACATGGCCGCTATTGCTGCATCGCACGTAAACCGAAGTGTCATGAATGTGTGGTCGCCGATGTCTGCAATTGGCCCGACCGTTTTGAATTTGGCGCAGGTCGCGCAATTCCGGTGAAAAATATTGAAGCTGAACGCTAGGTTCAGCTTTTTAATTTAAGTACTCGAAAAGTTTTTATTTTTTATTTTGCTCAGCCTGTTCTTGCTTGCGCTTTTGCTCAAGCTCTGCCTGTAATTTAGGATGCAGCTGACGCTCAGGCACCTTACCCGCATTTTCAGCACGTTCTTCCTGGCGTACTTTTTTTAACATCTTAAAGCTCACATAGAACAGCGCAAACAGTACTGCCAGAAATACAATCATCAATCCCAATACAGCAAATTTCACAGCAGATCCTTTTGAACAACGCAATAAAAAGAGCCCTAATATGACTTAGGGCTCTTTGAAAGTCAAAATGATCGGAAACCGATTATTTTGCTTGATCCAGAATCGCGAAAAGATCTTTTTGAACTTCTTCGATTGGACGTAGACCGTTTAACTTGTCATAAGTCGGTGCATTTTCGCCTGAAGCTGCACGGCCTTGATAGAAGCCAACCAGCTGTTCAGTTTCAGTGTGGTATGAACCTAAACGGCGACGAATAGTTTCTTCCTGGTCATCTGGACGTTGTACCAGATCTTCACCAGTTTCATCATCTTTACCTTCCACTTTTGGCGGGTTGTAAACGATGTGATAAACGCGACCAGACGCCGGGTGTTGACGACGACCAGATAGACGTTGAACGATTTCTTCATCCGGCACATCAATTTCAATTACATGATCAATTGCAATGCCTTCTTTTTCCAGCGCTTCAGCTTGAGGAATCGTACGTGGGAAACCATCAAAGATGCAGCCATTTGCACAGTCAGGTTGTGCAATACGCTCTTTGACCAGACCAATGATCAATTCATCAGAAACCAAACCGCCATTGTCCATGACGCTTTTAGCTTGTAGACCTAATTCAGTTCCTTCACGAATTGCAGCACGGAGCATATCACCGGTTGAAATTTGTGGGATATTGTAGCGCTTACAGATCAACTGAGCTTGTGTACCTTTACCTGCTCCAGGTGGTCCGAGTAAGATAATGCGCATATATAAACATCCTCATTTTTTAACTATGTATAAGATACCCAGCTTCACACGACCAAAACGTGTGCTGCTCTTTGGCATCTAATTATAAGAAAGCCACAAACAAATGGATTAAACCCGCAACAAAACCGGTAACTCCCCCCAGGACAATCAAGATCCATTCATCTTCCTGAAAAGCAGGACGTAATAGATTCTGAAACTCGTTAGGCGTCAAATCACGTATGCGGTCTCTAAACATTTGATAGATCTTCTGTGCACGGCTCGCATTAAACGCAGGGTCGCTTACAGGCACCATCGTAATTTCAATCGAGCGATCGATCAAGTCTGTCTTGAGTTTTGCATACTCTTTTGGTCCTAAAGACAACTGTAAAGAGGTCCGAACCAGCGGTGTTTCCATAATTTCGTTAATATGACGTTTGACAATACGGCGGGTTTTATCTTTTTTACCACCATACATCATTTCTGTCATGATCGATTTTAGCGTAATCAGATCTTCTGTGACCACACTTGCAAATACGTCAGAGACTTCCTCCTGACGTTTCATAAATGCGCCTTGTATGTTATAGGTGCCAATTCTTGGAATCACCGGCTTGATCCAAGGGAATCTATGATCGGCTGTACGCTTAAAGAATTGCGGGTATTTAATATAATGCGGTTCTACCGGATTAAACACCATCCAGATCGCAATCCAGTTAGTCAGGAAGCCCCAGATAGCCGCCCAGAACGGTACGGTCCAGTGCCATGGCACCACAAACCAGACCACCATCTGGAACAGGCCAAAGAACATCCCGATCAGGGCACTGATATGCCAGATAAAGTTGATTTCTTTTTGGCCAACTTTCAGGAACATGCGCACCATTAAACGGCGATCACCTTCCATTTGACTGACCACCATGTCGCGCATATCGACCAGTGACTCGACGTTCATGGTCAGTTCAGTCACTAATTCTTTTAATACCTGTGGCAGCTGTTTATGGGCTTGGGCATAAATACGGCGCTTGATTGAATAAGGCAAGTTTTCCCATAACACCGCATTTCGGTCCATCATGACTTCATCAATCAGATGTTCCAGTTCAAAACCGACCTGTTCCCCGATAATACGTGCCATATCATCCGGATCCATTGCCTGCAAGAACTCTTGGATAGAACCCAATTTAGACAAAGTATTATCCGTGATAATTCCTGAGATTCTTCCAGCTTTACGCGGCACAATACCTTGCCAGCCAACAGGAACAGGCCCGACATGAAAACCCCAAAAATTAATTGGATAAAACACCATTTTTAGCGCCATCCACACGTGAGCCCATGTTACGAATGCGGTCACCGGGATAATGCTGAGCACTGCCCAAAAATCTGGGCGATTCAAGAAGGCTTGCCACAATTCATTGACGTACTCAAGCATGCATAAATTCCATATTTAATTTTTTGTTCACAGAATACAGGTATTAATAAAGTTGAATATTTTGTCTATAAACCGATACTTAAAGTATAGGAGAATTGTAGTCTGGGTTCAGTTTTGGCTACAACGCGACCATTACTGTCCTGTAATTTCTCCCCCGCCCCAATACCGATACTAAAACTGCTGATCCGTTCTGAACTAAGCAAAACATACGCCAGATCAATGCCCCCACCTAAACGGCTTTCGTATTTGCCATCAACCTGTTTGCTATCGATATGACCGGCATAAGCCCCTACATAATAACCATTTTTGTCCTTGCCGGTGAGGTGTGCAGGATAACGAAAGCCAACTTGTGCTCCAACTGTACGATCATCGTTGAGAAAAGCACCACCTTTCACATAAGCAATCCCATAAGGATTCACCCATTCAGTGTTTAGATGGATAAGTTTCTGGGTAAAACCGACCCCAACATTAAATGCTTTAGGCTCACGATCCTCAGTTCTGTTTGTCGTATTATTCACTTGATCATGTGCATATACCCCATTTGCAAAGAATGCAAATGCCAACAAAGGGTAAACTTTGTTCATTCCTTCACCATCTTCCTTAATTATAGTTTTTGGTAGAGTCCTATTTTTATTTAATTTTGACTTTATCAGAATTATTAAAACTCTTGTACACAGCACTTTACAATTTTCATGTCTGCAAAGTCAAAGTTTAAACACAGGAATTGCTACAGCCAGTTTTCCATTATCAAATCCCGTACAGTTGCGCTAGAATACTCCACTTTGATTCCTTTCCCTCTGGTCTTAAGTCGATCGCGTATGAAGCAGCACTTTCCTTTAAAAAATGCACAACAAGAAAAGCGCATCTATAGCAGTCGGGTCTGGATCTCTGTCGGTATTGTGGTTTTCTTTATGCTGCTGCTGGTCAGCCGCTATGCCTATTTGCAAATTTTTAATTTTGAAACCTTCTCTACGGCTTCTGACCAGAACCGTATTCGTCTGCAGCCTTTAGCGCCAGCACGCGGTTATATTTACGATCGTAACGGTATTTTACTTGCCGATAATTATCCTGTTTTCACAGCTACCTTAAGCCGCGCCGATGTGCAGGATATTGATGATACGCTGAAACGTCTTACACCGATTCTGGAATTAACCGAAGAAGATATTGAACGTTTTCAGGCACGAATCAAGACGGCGCGTAAAACTGAGCGGGTATCAATCAAGCTGAATCTGAATGAAAATGATATTGCCCGTTTTAGTGAGGTGAAATATCTATTTCCGGGCGTCAATATTGAAACGCAGATGACCCGTTACTATCCGCATGGTGAACTTTTCGCGCATGTGATTGGTTATGTCGGCCGTATTAATGACAAAGAACTCAAAGAAATTGATAAGGATCTCTATGCCGGGTCTAACCTGATCGGGAAAATCGGGGTAGAAAAATACTATGAAGATTTATTGCATGGTGTGCCGGGTAATGAATCTGTTGAGGCTGATGCTTTCGGTAATGTTCTGCGTCACTTAGGCCGTAAAGAGCCGGTACGCGGTAATGATCTGTATTTATCACTGGATTATGGTCTACAAACCATTGCCACTGAACAACTGGCCGGTCGTCGTGGTGCTATTGTCGCGATTGACCCACGTACAGGTGAAATTCTGGCGCTGGTTTCCAGTCCAAGTTTTAACCCTAATTTATTTGTCACTGGGATTAGTAGCAAAGATTATTCAGGTCTTCGTGACAGTTTAGATCAACCACTCTATAACCGTGCTGTTCAAGGGGCCTATCCTCCAGGTTCGACCATTAAACCGATGTTTGGCCTGGGTGGCCTTCATTATGGCCTGGTCGATTGGGATACAGCAATTTCCGATCCCGGCTATTTCACACTTCCGGGCGATTCGCATAAATTCCGCGACTGGAAAAAGTCAGGACACGGCGTAGTCAACTTGCATAAATCGCAAGTGGTCTCGTGCGATACCTTCTTCTACATTTTGTCGTTCCGTATGGGCATTGAAAAAATGAATAGCTGGATGCGCCAGTTCGGCTTTGGCGAAAAAACCGGTGTGGATTTACCAAGTGAAAGTTCAGGGCTTTATCCAAGTCCTGAATGGAAAATGCGTACCCGTAAATCTAAATGGTCACGTGGTGAAACCATCTCGGTGAGTATTGGTCAGGGTGCCTTTACCGCCACACCATTACAGCTCGCCATGGCAACTGCTATTACAGCAAATCAAGGCTCACATGTTACGCCTCACGTACTGCGTGAAAGTAAAGGTGCCAAACCTTTTACAGTACATAATGCCCCTAATGGTAAAATCGACTTTAATGGTCAACCAGATGACTGGATCAAAATGCGTGATGCGATGATCGATGTGGTTCAGTCAGGGACAGGTCGCGGAATCCGCACGCCGATGTATCAAATCGCAGGTAAAACCGGTACGGCACAGGTGAAAAGTATTGCGCAAGGTAAGCGCTATAATGAAGCCCTGCTGACTGAACGCCAGCTGGATCATGGTCTGTTTGTTGGTTTTGCTCCTGCTGAAACCCCTGAAATTGCAGTAGTCGTTGTCTGGGAAAATGGCCGACATGGGGGTTCTGCTGCACAACTGGCTAAACCGTTATTCGACTACTGGTTACTGTCTCGCGATAAAAATCCGATCCATCCTGCCGGCCATCAAATCAGTGGTGGTCTCATGACAGCAGGTATTAAACCAAGCGAATTGCCAAGTGGACCAAACCTGTTAAGTGCAGACCCGAATGCTACCCCAACTCAAGAAGGCAGTCAGGCGCCCCATGCACAGCCAAACAATCCGCAACCTGCAACTTCTCGCTCTGCTCCTGCAGCCAATGACGATCAGGAATAATTCATGAAAAACCAACTTAGAATTATTGGTGGTGACTGGAAACGCCGTCAATTGGCTTTTGCCAGTATCGAAGGATTACGCCCCACACCTGATCGTGTGCGTGAAACTTTATTTAACTGGCTGATGTGGGATGTCCAGAATGCCTGTGTCTTGGATCTGTGTACCGGTTCAGGTGCTTTATCTTTTGAAGCATTATCACGTGGTGCAGCTTCAGTGGTGATGATTGAGCCGGATCGTACTCAGGCGCAATTCCTCACCCAAAATCTGGAATTACTCAAAGTCACCAAAGCACGTGCGCAACTTAAAATTGCGACAGCACAACAAGCATTAACCAGCCTGAAACAGCAGTTTGATCTGGTCTTTCTAGACCCACCGTATAGTCTGGACCTATGGGAAAGTTTGGCTACTCAGGCTGATCCACTGATCAAAGAAGATGGTTTTATCTATGTAGAAGCCGATCGTGAACTGAGTACATTGAAGTTACCAAGTTCATGGCGTTTAGTTAAAAATACCAAAGCCGGTACAGTACGCGCAGGGCTGTATCAGAAAAAAGCGGCTTAAGACCTACTTATATTAAATACTTAAATAAAAAAGGATTCCTTAAAGGAATCCTTTTTCATAAATGGAAGGTAACGATTAACGATTACGACGCCAATCCCGATCGCCTCTGTCACGTTTCCAGTCACGATGATCTTTATGTTTTTTCCAGTCCTTATCACCACGATCCCGATCATAATGTCCATTACGATCATGATGACCGCGATAACCTTCATCCCAAGGATCAACCACACAGCCTGTTAGCGCTACTGCCAATACAGATGACAGTAATATCATTTTTTTCATGTTCATCACCTCTATACCGCACTCAATTAGTATCAAGTGATTTCATGAAGAGTACGCGGAGCCATTGTTGCACTCTTGTATGATTTTGTTCATTTTCCATACTTAATTAAAGGATTTATCTCGGATTTAATAAAAATCATTTATGCATATTTACACTTAGATCCGCATAAATACAGCTAAGGATCTGCTTGGTTTTTCTAGCCATATTTTGAATACTATAAACTTTTCCAATATCCTGATTTTTATGACCTGGCTACTCTTTATTCTTGGTGCAATTATCGCAGGATTTGTACAGGGACTTACCGGTTTTGCTTTTGCATTAATTGCCATGTCATTCTGGGTATGGGGATTAAGCCCTCAACTTGCTGCGCCCTTAGTGGTTTTTGCCTCGGTGTGGAGTCACCTCATTTCATTATCCAATGAACCTAGACTTCCTCATCTGCACCGAACCTTATATCTACCTTATTTAATTGCTGGTCTGATCGGTGTCCCACTCGGCACCTGGTTACTGAATATCGTTGAAGCGAGTACTTTTCGTATTTTGCTTGGTATATTTCTCGTGATCTGGTGTCCACTGATGTTGCTTAATCCACAGATTAAATTGATTCAACATTCAGGTAAAACTGCGGATGCAGGGATTGGTTTGGTTGGCGGCATCTTAGGAGGTTTAGGGGGATTCTGTGGTTCTGTACCCTCTGCGTGGTTAGTGCTGAAGCAGCTGCCGAAAGAACAGCAGCGCTATATATTGCGTCATTTTAATTTTGCCATACAGGTGTTTACCTTAGCCGCCTATTTACTGCAAGGAACCTTAAATCAGACTCACCTTCCCTATATGGCGGTACTCATTCTAGCTGTAAGTATTCCCGCTATTTTAGGCGCACGTCTGTTTCATCGAATTTCAGAATTACGTTTTAAACAGATTGTCTTAAGCTTGCTCTTCAGCTCGGGCTGCTTTCTCCTGATCAAGGAAGGCATTGACTCATTTGCGCGATAGAGCAGCTCTAAAACCTTACATCACTTTGCTTTCAGCCCTATTGCTGTTATGTTAGCCCGAATGATTCTCAGGCGGATATAAGCAATGCAAATTCGTGATCAAATTGTCCTTGTGACTGGTGGTGCTCGTGGATTGGGACTAGCCATTACCCAGCTCCTGATTCAGGAAGGTGCACGTGTGGTAGTAAATTACCATAGCAGCAAAACCCAAGCTGAAGCTTTGCAAAATCAGTATCCTGATCAGGTCTTTGCCTGTCAGGCAGATGTAACACAAGCTGATCAAGTAAAAGCTTTATTCACTGCCAGCAAGGCCCATTTTGGAGAAGCCATCCATTCCGTCATTAATAATGCGCTGGTGCAGTTTGAGTTTAATGGTGATGAGCGACCTAAAGTTGAAGATCTGACCTGGGAAAGTATGTCCCGTCAGTTTAGTGGAGCAGTTCAAGCCTGTTTAAATACGACGCAAGCTGCATTAGAAGATATGAAACAGGCACATTTTGGTCGTATCGTGAATATTGGGACTAACCTGATTCAAAACCCTGTCGTTCCTTATCATGATTATACGACTGGGAAAGCGGCGCTATTGGCCTTTACCCGAACTACTGCGCAAGACCTGGGTCAGTATGGGATTAACGTGAACATGCTTTCAGGCGGATTACTGCAAACTACAGATGCAAGTAAAGCAACGCCTGACTTTGTCTTTGACCTGATTGCTCAATCCACTCCTTTACGTCGCGTGATTACACCTGAAGAATTTGCGTCTGCTATTCTGATGTTCCTGTCACCTTATTCACGTGCAGTGACAGGTCAAAACCTGATTGTCGATGGCGGACTGGTTAAAGGTTAAAGATCGCCAAGGAAGAATGAGATTCTGAATTTTATTCTTCTATTTTTTGACCAGTTGTTGAATAAAACTACTTTTGCATAGCGCATTTACTTCTACAATAGTGCGCTCCCCATCAAAGTTCATCTATTTTCTATGAAACTCCTAACGGCATTGCTCAGTAGCATGTTACTGGCAGGTTGTATGTCCAATGATCTTAAAAAGTCAGAACAGCTTCTGCGAAACTTCAATTGTGCCAAGATTGATACAGCGCAAATGCCACACAGTAGTATGACGGATTATTATCAACACATGCTGTACAGCAGCAAAACCAAGGTCGAGTCTTATATTGAGCAATATCATCAAGGTGAAGAGCTCTTTGACCTGCCTTTATATGAAGTGGTAGAACAGCAATACAATCTTTATAAAGATGCCTGCCAGAATCTGGGGGGAATTTTATCTGAAGAGAATCAAAATTAAATTCGGTATTTATATATCGTACAGAAAAGCAGAGTCCATTCCTCTGCTTTTATTTTTCCTGAAATTAAAAATAGCGTTGATCAATACTGAATTTTTCAGGAAATTTAGGTTCAATATTGGCATAGAACGTCATGATCTCAGCCATATCCTGTTCATAATTTCCTGTTGGATAAATGATTTTACCTACGCCCGCTTCTTTTTTTGCATAATCCATATAAGCCAGCGCAATTGGCACACCCGCATTGATCGCCACGTGATAAAAACCGGTTTTCCATTGTTCCTGACGGGCGCGTGTGCCTTCCGGTGTAACCAGCATCACCAGTTTAGGATGCTGTTTAAATAGATCTGTCATGACCTGAACCATGCTTGGACGTGGCTCACCTGGTTGTTTAGGACGACGGTCAATACCAATTCCACCCATTGCACGTACAAAAGGCCCAAATGGAAATTCCATATAGCTGTCTTTAATGGTCAGACGCACATTCACTTTTAATGCTTTTAAGGCCAAACGTGCATATAGCGCATCCCAGTTACTGGTATGTGGTGCTGCAATCATCACACATTGATCAAGGTCTTCAGGCCATTGGTCATCGGTTTTCCAGCCCATTAAATTTAAAGTTTTCTCAGCTAAATTTTCAAACACAGCTACATCACAATCATTGTCAAAATTTCGCCACAGTCTAACAATGCAGCAGAATATAGATAGTGCATCCTGATCAATAAAACATCAATTAATATATATTTGTATTTTTAAGCTTTAGGAAGAATTTCAATTTATTGTTATTTGAATATTTCTTCTTTCACTACCTATTGCAAGCTCACTCTTTTAAGCAAATAGTGAGTTCAATTTATTTTACTGATTTATATATTTTTCCATCCTAATTTTAGGATATGTCGATTTTAGCTTTCTTTCTATACTTCGCTGACATAATAAATTTCAGGAAGATTTTCATGAAAAAGACTTTAATTTGTCTTGCCTTAGCGGGGTTACTTACAGCATGTGGCGGTTCAGATAATGATCGTACAGAGGGTTCATCACCTGTTCCACCTACAGCTCCGGTCGGGACCGAAACTGGTGTACTGACAGATGGAATTATCTCAGGGGTAACATATATCACCAGCAGCGGTGCGGAAGGGGTTACTAATGAAAAAGGTGAATTTAAATTTAATGATGGAGAAAAGGTTAAATTCCTGATTGGTGACGTACAACTAGGTCAAGAAATTGAAGCGAAAGAACGTGTTACTCCGTTAGATTTAGCACAAACTGAAAATGCACGTACCAATCTGATGGTGCTTTTACAGTCTTTAGATACAGATAGTAATCATGACAATGGGATTAGCATCAGTACTGAAGCTGCTAATGCCCTTCTTAATAAAAGTTTAGATTTTTCTAAGGCCCCTACAGCATTTGCTACAGACGTGGTATCAACAGGCGTAGTTACCACAGAAAAATTGATTACACCTGAAAAAGCTGTAGAAAACTTCCAGTCAACTTTCTATAAAGATATTGCCGGTACTTGGGAAATTGGCCGTAATGCAAACAGCGCTGTTCTAATCCATATTTTAGAAGATGGCCGTTATGCCTTAGGTCAAGCAGAAGCTGCTGATGGTGATGGAACGCCTGGCATTGAAACTGGAGAGTTAAACTGGAATGCAACTACCAGTGTAATTTCACCGCGTATTATTCAAGACAGTAATGGTGAATGGGGACTCTCACATCCTGCAGGAGGCAAACCTTATACGTTAAACTATGATGGAACGACCTTAATTCTGACAGAACCGGGGATCAATACCGAATACCGTTTAAGCCGCGTCAAACAGTCTGCTAATGGTCTGGTAGGTGCATGGAGATTTAGTGACACCCATTTATTTGCCTTCTTTGACACAAACTATTATTTCTTCCTGGACACTGAAGGCGGAGATGATTGTGGCTGGCCTGGTATTGAATATGGCAAATTTATCCTCTCAGGTAATACACTTACGACCACTGAAGTTTTATTCGATACCAATGAATGTGGCGGATTACAAGACAGTTCCGATGGCAGCAAGACCATTGCAAACATCAATGTATCGGCTGAAACTCTGATCTTGCATCCACAAGGTGAAGGTCCTGTAACATTACAGCGCGTTAGATAATGAGCACTGCCTACCTAAAGAATTATCTTTAGGTAGGTTTAATTAATATGTTCAAAATGAATCGTACATCCCATCAATAAGTGCATCAGCTCAATTTGTGAAGTGCAGTCAGTTTTTTCATAAATATTCTTAAAATAAGTGCGTACTGAACTTAAAGTGATCCCACATTTCACTGCAATTTCTTCTAATTTATAGCCATTGATTAAAAGTTCACACAAATCAAATTCACGTTTTGACAGTTGATATGCTTGCTGCAAATAAGCTCTAGATAATGAATAATGCCGGTTTTTGTCTGTCATAAATACAGCAATCTGATGCTGAGCTTCAGAAAATTGCTGCATTTTTCTCAACCTTTTAAAAGGCACAACAGTGAGCATCAATTGCTGTCCTTTAGAATCCTGCAAAGCCAAGACCCCGCCTATTTCACTCGACATACTGGTATCTTCCAGCAAAGCACTCGATAGCAATCTTTCCAGACGTTCCTGATCACCTACCGGTGTTTTCAGCCGGTTATGCATATCCATTTCCAGACATGTTGAAGCTTCAATCATGCTTTGTGCTAGTGGATTTGAATAAGATAACTTGAGATCCTGATCCAGCAAAATAATACCGATTTTTAAACAGTCTAATACGGTATATAAGCTGATATTGTCTTGTTCTACCAAACTGATTTGCCGATGAATCTGTAAAGAGCGACGCAAATGTATGCCGATCCGTTTGAGAAAATTCAGTTCAGCTGCTTCAAAACCTTGAGTGTGTGGAGCACGATGTAGTCCCATGACTGC
This sequence comes from Acinetobacter sp. YH12072, assembly GCF_013419565.1. NCBI lineage: Bacteria > Pseudomonadati > Pseudomonadota > Gammaproteobacteria > Moraxellales > Moraxellaceae > Acinetobacter > Acinetobacter sp. YH12072. The sequence continues at coordinate 91,700 of NZ_VOZV01000010.1, forward strand.
CCAGCGATAGTTTCCTCTGTCCAGCAATACTCCCGCCATATACCCTATCCCTGTAGGCTTAAGGCATTTTTCATAAAAAATATACTGTTCTGTTCCAGGTTGATCTGCATAATGACGGCAGTCCTGATTAAGTGCCTCCCCCATATCAATTTCATTCCATAAAGGCATATGCAGCTTCATGTCAATGACCCGAATCCGTTCATCCTGATAAGCAGCCAGACTTTCTTCCGGGATATTGTAAGTATAAACAAAGTCATAGGCGGGATTGAATTGATCAAGACCGGTAAAAATTGCACTATGACTCTGGGTATATTGCACAATATCCTGAATGACCTCTAGCCATAAAGCAGGCAATAAAGCAGCATCATATATTTTCGCGATGATATTATTTTCCTGTTCTGCTTTCATGACCGCTCTTATTAATAATTATTTCTATCAAATCATAACCTTAAGGTTTATAAAATAAAACTAAAGAAAACCTATCGCTTATTTTGTATTTTAATTATCTTAGTTTCTCATCTACATATATTTAATCCGTTTCACTTAACGAATCAATTTTTAACAAGATCTCTCTGTATATTGATAGCTCATACTTTTAATGTAAATCCTAATACAGAAGAACAAGAGGATGATCTTCAATGAAAAAAATATTATGGCCTGCTTTATTGGTAGTAACAGTTACTAGTTTAAGTGCATGTTCTAAACAGAATGACCGCGATATGGCCAGTGCAGATACTCAATCTAATACCACAAATGCTCCTGTTACTACAGAGACTACAAATAGTCAAAGCAATATGAGTACTGAGATGAGCAGTAATGCCACTGCCAACTCAAACTGGGCAGGTGAATATGAAGGTGTTTTCCCGTGTGCTGACTGCGAAGGTATTAAAGTTGAACTAGATCTTAATCCTGACAAAACTTATGAATTGAGTGAGGAATATTTAGGTAAAACTGGAAATAATGAAACTGAAACCAAAGGTAGCTTCACTTTCGATCCTCAACAACCTTCTATTATCGTCCTAGATGGAAAAGCTGAAAACCGGAAGTTTTATGTAGGTGATAATTTCGTTGAAGCTCGTGATATAGAAACAGGTAAGGAAATACAGAGTAATCTGAATTATAAATTAGTTAAAAAATCACCTTAATCATTTTGTAACTTAATAAAAAATCCCCACAAAAGCGGGGATTTTTTATTTCAACTATGTTGAGGGTAAATTATTTACCGCCAAACACATATGAAACACCTACACGGCCACCAACTTCGTTACCGCCAGCGAAACCAAGAGCAGCACTTAGAGAAGTACGGCCATCAGCGAATACGCTTGCAACACCTAAAGCACCGGCAGTTTCACCTTCATAGTGACCTACACCACCGAATACTGCGAATTGACCAGCACCGATGTTAGGAATTTGTTGTTGAGCAGCTAAAGCAATTGCAACACCACGGTAAGCAGTTTGCTCTACGTCATCAATACGGCTGTTCAAACGAGCTGCTGTAGAATTGAATTGAGTTAAACGAGAATCAACTTCCACTAGAGCAGCATCAACTTTAGCATCAACAGCTTTAGAAGTTTCTTCTAAGTAGCCTTTCACAGAAGTTTTTGAACCAGTAGCAGCGTCAACAAAAGCGATGTCACCAGTGGTTTCAATACCAGCTGCAGTTACTGTAGTTTGCGCTGTAACTTTACCATCTGTAGTATTTGTAGCTTGTAAACCGTAAGTTTTATTACCTGCTTCATCTACTGCAATAATGCCAGTTTTTACATCCTTAGTTGATGTAGATACTGGAGCATTAGAAGTTACTGTATATTTATTACCACTTGTATCATTTGCAACTAATGGGTCTGTACTAGAAATTTTGATTTCACCAGCATTTGGGGCTTTAGAAACAGACTCACCATAGGTAACGTTTAGATTTGATACTAAACCAGTATTTACTGTAGTAGTACGATCGCCACCAGTTGTTTCATCAGCTGTACCTTTACCTACTTTAGTTAAGTTAGCATCACTAGTATCGCCAGTGTAAGCAGTCAAAGTATTATCAGTTGCTTTGAAATATTTACCATTAAATTCAACTACACGATTACCATCTTTATCATCGTAAGCATTTAGTACTGCTGTTGGTGCAGTTGTAGTAGTGCCTGTAACTGAAGTTGTAGTTACTGTACCTTTCTCAAGATCAACCACTCCACCTTTCGCCACATCCAAGACAGCTAAACCATTGCCTGTAACACCAGCTACAGCAGTATTGGCATCAGCTTCAGTTTTAATTGTTGCAAGAGTACCTTGAACATTTTTTCCAGCTAAAGTGAAATCGTATTTAGCTTTACCAGCTGTATCACGATCTTCTTCAGTAATGTTACCAATTTGAACATCTTTTTTAACTGAAACTACATCAGTTGCAGTAGTTGCTGGTGATGTTTCACCTGTAAAAGTGATTTTCTCATCAACTAGACCATTATTACCATGCCAGTCAGTATTTACTAACTGACCTTCAAGAGTATAAGTTCCGGCTGTTGTTGTTGTTGTGGTGGTGGTTGATCCACCAAAAGACCAATAATTATTTTGGTCTACATTACCATCAAAGCTTAAACCACCTGTTGTAGTACCACCTGTTGTAGATGGAGTTGATTCTGTAATTTGGACTTGACCAGCAGACACCACGATTGTGTAATCTTTTGTTTCACCTGTAAATGCTGTTAGCTTATTGCCTTCAAGCTTATACCAACCATTTTGAACAACCCCATTGCTGTCATTAGCATCTTCTACTTTAACAAGAACATCACCTTCAGCATTTGCGTATTTTACTACATCTGCTTGGTTCACTGCTGCTAGCGCACCAAAACTTACTGCTGCTAATGCAGCTGCCAATAAGGTTTTTTGAAATTTCATATAAATTTCCTTCAATTTTTATAAAAAGACTGGCCTACCCTAGGATCATGTAAACCAGCAAAACTGTTACGAATGCGTGGTTAAAAGGGAATTACGCCATTCATACCCCACCGCCACCGCGGTCCTGAGGCAATAATATACAAAACATAACAAATTTATCAATCAAAATTTGATTTATTTTTTAAATATTAATTTATCTATTATGTTTAATATTAATTTATATGTATAACTTTATGTTTTTATTGCATATATAATTGGATTATAATCATCAACTAAAAGTTTATGTTGTTAGAATTATTTACTAATATTTGAATTAAGCTGAGCTAAATAAATTTGATTTAAGAAATAAAGAAAATTCATTACAAATAATTACAACAAGTTATCTTAAATAAAGTTGTTACAATTGAAATATTTTCGAAGTTTTCTTAAAATTAGGCTCTGAAACATTGTAGTATTTAAAATACTTTTTAAGGCTAGGCTTAAAAGTATAGGAATAGATAGAAGGAATTTATGAGCAGCCAAAAAGAAAAAAATCTATTTGCTGAACGGCTGAAAAGTGCTTTAACAAATGCAAGACATCCTATAAGTCCTACTTATTTATCAAAAGAATTTAATTATCGTTATGACGGTCCAGCTATTTCAGTACAGTCAGCAAATAACTGGTTGTTAGGAAAGGCAATTCCTAGCCAAGATAAATTGGCAATACTCGCAATTTGGCTTAATGTTTCCAACCAATGGTTAAGATTTGGAGACCATGATTTTAATCCTGCCCCTCAAGTTTCAGAACATGATACTGAAGATTTGGATTATTATTTAAAGTTTCGCTCTTTAAAAAATACCCAGAAAGATATTATTAAAAAGTTGATTGATGAATTTAATCAATTGTAATCTTTTGAGTGAAGTAAGCTAATAGCTTTCTATGTTCATATTCACTTTTCTTTAAACGATCTTCATACTCTCTTAATTTTCGGTATAAAGATTTTAATTCATCTTTACTCACCAATACAAGTTTAGATTGATCATCTGAACTCTCACCCTCATTTATAACTGTATTGCTCATATTGCCATATATATCAATTATATTTTGATCAAATAATAAATCAAAACTTTACAAAAACCAAGCCTAAAAATATTACAAAAGTAAACATTTTTCATTTATTTAAAAAAAATTGAATACTTCATCAATCATTTATGACTATAAGTCAACTTAAGTCTCAAATTCTACTATATTTTTCATGAAAATCTCACTTTTATTTTATTTAAAATTAAAAAAATCCCCGCAAATGCGGGGATTTTTTGAGCATATAATCGGGTAATGAATTACATCATACCGCCCATACCACCCATGCCGCCCATATCAGGCATAGCTGGTTTTTCTTCCGGGATTTCAGTGATCATGCACTCAGTTGTGAGCATTAAGCCCGCTACAGATGCAGCATGCTCAAGTGCAGAACGAGTTACTTTCGCAGGGTCAAGAATACCCATTTCCAGCATGTCGCCATATTCACCTGTCGCAGCGTTATAACCATAGTTACCTTCACCGTTCTTCACAGCATTGATCACTACAGATGGCTCATCACCAGCATTGGCTACGATTTGACGAAGAGGAGCTTCGATTGCACGACGAAGGATATTAATACCAACGTTTTGGTCATCGTTAGCACCAGTCAAACCATCAAGTGCAGATGCAGCACGTACCAGTGCAACACCACCACCTGCAACCACACCCTCTTCAACCGCAGCACGAGTTGCGTGAAGCGCATCATCCACACGGTCTTTCTTCTCTTTCATTTCAACTTCAGTTGCAGCACCGATTTTGATGACTGCTACACCACCTGCTAATTTAGCAACGCGTTCTTGAAGTTTTTCTTTGTCGTATTCAGAAGTAGATTCTTCGATTTGAGCACGGATTTGTTGTACACGTTCAGAAATCTGATTTGCATCACCAGCACCATCAACAATCACTGTATTTTCTTTAGATACAGTTACTTTATGCGCAGTACCTAAGTGTTCAAGTGAAGTTTGATCTAACTGCATACCGATTTCTTCAGAAATTACAGTACCGCCAGTCAGGATCGCGATATCTTGAAGCATTGCTTTACGACGGTCACCAAAACCAGGTGCTTTAACAGCACATACTTTGATAATGCCGCGCATGTTGTTTACTACAAGTGTAGCCAACGCTTCGCCTTCAACATCTTCAGCAATGATAAGAAGAGGCTTACCAGTTTTCGCAACAGCTTCTAGAACAGTGATCAATTCACGGATGTTGCTGATTTTCTTGTCAACCAACAGGATGTATGGGTTTTCAAGTTCAGCAGTCAACGTATCTTGTTTGTTTGCGAAGTATGGAGAGATATAACCACGGTCAAACTGCATACCTTCTACAACATCAAGCGAATCTTCGAAGCCTGAACCTTCTTCAACAGTGATTACGCCTTCTTTGCCCACTTTCTCCATTGCTTGTGCAATCAGAGAACCAACAGTGGTGTCAGAGTTTGCAGAAATCGAACCGACTTGCTCAATCGCTTTAGAATCAGAAGCTGGTTTTGCAGTTTGTTTAATATTTTCAACAACAGTTTTCACTGCAAGGTCGATACCGCGTTTCAGATCCATTGGGTTCATACCCGCAGTTACTGACTTGATCCCTTCGTTCAGGATTGCTTGAGCCAATACAGTTGCAGTTGTTGTACCGTCACCTGCGATATCATTGGTTTTTGAAGAAACTTCACGAACCAGTTGCGCACCCATGTTTTCGAATTTGTCTTTCAGGGTAATTTCTTTCGCAACAGATACACCATCTTTAGTAATGTGCGGTGCACCGAAAGAACGGTCGATTACAACGTTACGGCCTTTAGGACCTAAAGTCACTTTCACCGCATCTGCAAGGATGTTCACACCAGCGATCATTTTTGAACGAGCTGAATCACCAAATTTTACGTCTTTAGCTGACATATTTGACTCCGAATATTGTTATATCTTTACAAAATCTGAATTGGAATGAGTAAAACGATCTGGCGCAGATTAAGCTTCTAATACTGCCAGAATGTCAGACTCTTTCATGATTAAAAGTTCTTCGCCGTTTACTTTTACAGTTGTACCTGCATAAGTACCGAACAATACTTTGTCGCCAACTTTTACGTCTAACGCGCGTACGCCATTGTCAGTGATTTGACCATTACCAACTGCAATGATTTCACCTTGTGCAGGTTTTTCAGCAGCAGAACCTGGAAGTAAGATGCCCCCAGCTGTTTTTGTTTCTTCTTCAACACGACGAATAACAACGCGGTCATGTAATGGACGAATGTTGCTCATAAATAACTCCATCAGACTAAGTCTTTTTTAGATCACCGATGACGACTTATTTATTCCATTGGTCATCATCAAAATTTTTTGATGTCCTTTTTATGGAGATGGAATAAAACGCTTCAAGGGCAAAAATGAAAAAAAATTGGTTTTTTTTTAATTTTTTGGTGGATTGCGTATTTTTTGTCTATTTATTTACGGGATCAGGCTGTTGAACAAAGGTTTTTAACTGTTCATCAAAACAATATTGCGTAATTTTTCCTGTTTCATCAATTGCATTAAAGCTATTCGGCTGATTCTTATGGAGTCGATGCGACGCAGAAGTCCCAGCATGTACATCATAAACTGGATGATCTCCTCCCAATTCGAATATACGGTTCAAATCATAGACTGCGATACGATGCAAATGCCCATGCAATACAGCAAACAGACCATGCTGCGACCAAGACTCCAATGCAATTTTGGCCATCAGGGGAATATCCTTAAACCCCCGCCTATTCTGAAATGGCACATAAAAAGGTTGATGACTGACAATAATCTTAATTTTGGAAGCAGGTGCCTGCTGTAGTTTTAGGTCAATCCTTTGAATCTGCTCAAGGGATAAATGGCCTTTGGTATGATATCGACGTCTAATCGAATTTACCCCGATCAGATAAAAATGTTCAGTTTCTAAAACAGGCTCGAGTTCACCGAAAAATAATTGATAACGGGTAAATGGAGTAAATAGCCGATTCCATAAATGATAAAGCGGAATGTCATGATTCCCTGGTATCACCAGATAAGGCGTATTCAACTGATCCAGAAACCGTTTACAGGCAAAGAACTGCCCCAAACGTGCTCGCTGGGTGAGATCGCCGCTGACTACCACCGCTTCCAATGCATGATCCCGACAAAATTGTTGGATGGCTTCCAAACATTCAGGCCTTTCTGTACCAAAATGTAGATCAGAGAGATGCAGAATCATGAGGCACCATTACACTTAAACTATTTTTTAAAACTGAAATATTTAAAGGTGGTGTCATTTCTACCGTTTCTCCATCTATAGCTACCATTAATTTCTTACGTTTAGACTCAATTCGCACCTGATCTGCAGCAAAACTATAAACATTGGAGGCTTGATCAATCTTGCCCCGGATTAACTGATATACCAGCTTGAATAACGTCAGCTTGTCACTTTTGGAAACTACAACCCCAGCCACCTTCCCTTGCTCAGCTGCTTGGGCAATCCGCATTTTCATGTCTGCTAACTGTAGTGGATTATTGCCAAAGAAAATCAGTGGAGTTTTGACCGGATATTTCTTCTGATCTACCCAGATTTCCAGTTTTAATTCTTTACGGTCACGAATCAACACATCGAGTGCTGAGGTATAGGCATGTAAAGGGAAACGGCCAAATATGCGATTATAGTCTTCACGTTTTTTAATAAATAAGGGATATAAGCCCAGACTAGCATTGTTTAGGTAGATTTCCTGATTGATGCGTGCCACATGGATACGTTTGGTTTGACCCGTTGCAATGACTTGTGCGGCTTCAACCAAATCTAAGGGAATATCCAGCAATCTTGCCGCATAGTTAAAAGTACCTAGAGGCAATATTCCGACTGGAATATCAGTTTCAAGCAGGTGTTTGGCGACTGAATTGAGCGTTCCATCTCCTCCTGCTGCCACGACCACACCATGATCCGGCGATTGTTGATGCCGTTGCAGCACTTCAGCAATGACTTTTTTGAACTGTTCTGGATCGTTGATTTCAAAGGCTTTAGTCTCAAAATCATGCGCTGCAAAAATATCTAGTAATTGCTCATATTTTTCTTGTTGGTCGAATAGACGGAAACCAGAATTATGATTATAAATAATGGATAAGGGTTTAGATTGATTAGACATTTTTTACACAGATTGATGCACACCTATTGGCATTTTGTCCAATTCATAAACAATTAATAGTTGCTTTATGTAAAATTCGAATGGCGACCATTTATTTAATCAATAACAAATATAACTGAACAATTTTATTTAAACATTTGATTTAAATAAAAATAATTAAAATAAATACCACACATAAAGTTAATAAATATATATTTAAGATTTTGAATTTATTTATATCTTATTGTTTTATATAAATTTAAACAGAAAATAGCATAATATTCCAAATAAAATCCAGCACTTCTTTAGTCTTATTTTTTTGATGATTTTATGCTTTAATACAGCCACTTTTTTTCATATTTCATCTGGCCAGTATTTTATTGACCAGATTGTACTTTGTACAAAATTTTGTACACATTTGAGATAGGCCTCACCATGACCCAAGTGAACGCACCAGAATTCGTTCGTCACCCTAAGCTTATTGCATGGGTGGAAGAAATTGCTAAATTAACAAAACCAGCAAAAATTGAATGGTGTGACGGTAGCGCAGAAGAATATCAACGTTATATCGACTTGATGATCGCTAACGGCACAATGCAAGCGCTTAACCAAGAGAAACATCCTGGTTCTTATCTTGCAAATTCTGATCCTTCTGACGTTGCTCGTGTTGAAGACCGTACTTTTATCTGTTCTGCAAATAAAGAAGACGCTGGCGCGACCAATAACTGGGAAGATCCAGCAGTTATGCGCGAAAAATTGAATGGTCTGTTTGACGGTTCAATGAAAGGTCGTACCCTGTATGTGGTTCCATTCTCTATGGGTCCTTTGGGTTCACACATTGCGCACATCGGTATCGAATTAACTGACTCTCCTTATGTGGCAGTCAGCATGTCTAAAATGGCTCGTATGGGTAAAGCTGTTTATGACGTTCTAGGTACAGATGGCGAATTTGTCCCTTGCGTACACACTGTGGGTGCACCACTTGAAGAAGGTCAAAAAGATGTTGCTTGGCCTTGCAACAAAGAAAAATACATCGTGCACTACCCAGAAACTCGTGAAATCTGGTCATTTGGTTCTGGTTACGGCGGTAACGCATTGTTAGGTAAAAAATGCCTGGCTTTACGTATTGCATCTTATATGGGTCGTCAACAAGGCTGGTTAGCTGAACATATGCTAATCCTTGGCGTGACTAGCCCTAAAGGCGAAAAACACTACATCGCAGCTGCATTCCCATCTGCTTGTGGTAAAACAAACTTCGCGATGCTGATTCCACCAGCAGGTTATGAAGGTTGGAAAATTGAAACTGTAGGTGACGATATTGCCTGGATCAAACCAGGTGAAGATGGTCGCTTATATGCAATCAACCCTGAAGCTGGTTTCTTCGGTGTAGCTCCTGGTACAAATACCAAAACGAATCCGAACTGTATGGCAACTCTTCATAAAGACGTAATCTATACAAACGTTGCTGTGACTGACAACGGTGAAGTTTGGTGGGAAGGTCTGACTAAAGAAGCACCTGCGAATCTGACTAACTGGAAAGGTCAACCACACACTGGCGAAGAAAAAGCGGCTCATCCGAACGCTCGTTTCACAGTTTCTGCTGGTCAATGCCCTTCTATCGATGCGGATTGGGAAAATCCAGCAGGTGTTCCAATTTCTGCGTTCATCTTCGGTGGTCGCCGTGCAGACACAGTGCCTCTGATTTCAGAAGCATTTGACTGGGTTGATGGTGTTTATAAAGCTGCAACCATGGGTTCTGAAACAACTGCTGCTGCTGTTGGTCAACAAGGTATCGTTCGTCGCGACCCATTTGCGATGCTTCCATTTGCTGGCTACAACATGGCTGACTACTTCACTCACTGGTTAGAAATGGGTGAGAAAGTTGGCGAGAAAGCTGCTGCTGCTGGTAACAAGCTTCCTGGTATCTACAACGTGAACTGGTTCCGTCGTGATGCTGAAGGTAACTTCGTATGGCCTGGTTTCGGTCAAAACATGCGTGTTCTTGAGTGGATCATCGATCGTTGTGAAGGTCGTGCTGATGCTGTTGAAACTCCAATCGGCCGTGTACCTACTTACGAACAGCTAAACTGGACTGGTTCTGATTTCACTAAAGAACAATTTGACCTGGTAACTTCTCAAGACAAAGATCAATGGATCAAAGAACTTGAAAGCCACACTGAATTGTTCAACAAATTAGGTGATCGTCTGCCAGAAGCGTTGAAAAAACGCCAAGCTGAACTTCTTGAAGCGGTTAAATCTGCTTAATTGCTGATTTAATTTTAAAAAGGTCGCGTAAGCGGCCTTTTTTATTATCTTAAGATAAGGTTAAAGCCAATTTTTTAATCTATTTTACATCTAAATAAAAACTACCTTTACCATTCATTAATCCCTTTAAAGAACAGCATTTAACCAGTTAATCCAATATAAAAATCAAGCAATTACTCTAAACAAATGGTAAATTTATGTTTTATAAAAATATTTAAAAACTACATTATTTATTAAGACTAAAGTCCTATAAAAAGAGAAAACTTGGAGGCGTATAAGTATATGAAATCTCCTCACTTTCTCTCTCACTAAAACATAACTTTTTAGATTTTATAGCAATGAAAATTTAAAAAAGATGTGTTTTACAGCATTCCTTTGGAGCAATGTTGTGAATCAGCCACTTCCTGAAGCTGCTACACCGCAGCTTGATCGTAAAACACGGGTTAAATCTATTCTCGGTGGTTCTGCAGGTAACCTGGTCGAATGGTACGACTGGTATGTTTATGCAGCCTTTACCTTATATTTCGCTTCACAGTTCTTCCCTGATGGCGACAATACCGTCAAACTTCTTCAGGCTGCTGCTGTATTCGCACTTGGTTTCTTGATGCGTCCGATTGGCGCATGGATTATGGGAATTTACGCTGACCGCAAAGGTCGTAAAGCAGGTTTGACCCTATCCGTTTCTCTAATGTGTGTAGGTTCCCTCATTATTGCCTGTGCACCCACCTATGATTCAGTGGGTATGCTGGCCCCTGCGCTGCTGTTATTTGCTCGCTTATTGCAAGGTCTGAGTGTGGGGGGTGAATACGGTTCAAGTGCCACTTACTTGACCGAAATGGCAGGTAAAAATCATCGTGGTTTCTACTCAAGCTTCCAGTATGTGACCCTGATCTCAGGTCAACTATTGGCACTCTGTGTCTTGATCTTCCTACAACGCACTTTGACTGAAGCACAACTCACTGAATGGGGCTGGCGTATTCCCTTCCTGATTGGTGCATTCTTAGCGATTGTGGTGTTCTGGATCCGTCGCGGTCTGGTAGAAACGCAATCTTCAAAACAGGCTGTTGAACAGGCGAAAAAAGGTGGCCCTAAATCCGGTGCCTTAGCTTTATTCACTAAATATCCTAAACAGGCATTTACCGTGATCATGCTAACTGCAGGTGGTACTTTAGCTTTCAATACTTTCACTACTTATTTGCAGAAATATCTGGTGAACACCTCAGGATTTGAAAAAACCACAGCGACTGAAATCACGACTCTTGCGATCTTTGTATTCATGCTCTTGCAACCTGTGATTGGTGCACTTTCTGACAAGATCGGCCGTAAGCCAATCATGATTGCTTTTGGTGTACTTGGTGTACTATTTACCATTCCTATCTTTAATGGCTTAGGCTCAACTACCAACCCAACTACAGCATTCATGCTGTGTATGAGTGGTATGGTGATTGTGACTGGTTACACAGCGATTAATGCAGTGGTAAAAGCTGAGCTATTCCCTGCACACATTCGTGCCTTAGGCGTAGCTTTGCCTTATGCGATTGCCAATACACTATTTGGGGGTACAGCAGAACTGGTGGCTTTAAGCTTTAAAAATGCCGGCCATGAAAACTACTTCTTCTATTACATTACTTTTATGATTGGCCTGTCGCTGCTCACTTATGTCTTTATGAAAGACACTAAAAAGCACAGCATGATTACTGATGACTAAGTAACTGTATTGCTTTAGGAGCTTTCCGGATGGAAACATTCGGAAAGCTTTTTTATTGGAATTTTATGTTTACTGCCATTCCGCTATTTCGTTGCTATGGCATACTTGTCTGATAAAAATACGGGAAATCATCATGATGAAAAAAACAGTTTTTTTACTCGGCTTAACTATCGGCACTTTAGGCCTGACAGCATGTCAGACGGCACCTCAACAATTCAACGGTCAGACCGGATATGAAATTCTGGAACGTTCAGAAAATTCTGCAACCTTAAGCTATACATTAGCAGGACGACCAAGTCAGGATGAAAACAGGTTACAGGCTGCTTGCAGACAAGTTCTTGGAACTTCTAAAAACTATAATATCCAGATTATCAACAGTCAGGAAATAGTTAACCCAACTCCTGAACAGGCTCAGTATGGCCGTCAACTCGGGGATAGCCGCACCCAGATCAGCTTGAGTAATACACCTGATTTATATAACAGTGAAAATCCGGGTGCCCGAGAGGCATTAGAAGCTCGCCCTACCACTGTACGTGTGATTCGTTATACTTGCTCATAAAACAGAGCATAAAAAAGGGCTTGATGCCCTTTTTTTCTTTTTCAATTCTTGGATGTTATTTAGTTCGATAGAAGCTGACATTACGGAATTCTGGTGATTCATCCAGATCTGGCCAGGTAGTCGCACTACGTTCATCCAGTTTGAGATATTGCGGATGACTAAAATTTTTCACCCGACTATCTGCGACCCAGACTTCTGGTGCAAATTTCAGGAATTCATCCAGGAAGAAACGGTTACACTGATCATAAAGCACATCTGCCGCTAGCAGTATATCCACCTGTTCTGCTTTATAGAGATCATCCAGATATTCCAGCTCAACATCATTTAACTCAGCATTGGCACGACAGGCATTCAGACTGACCTGATCGATATCACAACAGATCACACGTTTGGCTCCTGCCATTTTCGCTGCAATAGCAACAACACCTGATCCTGCACCAAAATCTAGTACCACTTTGTCTTTGACATGATGCGGTTCAGCCAGCAACCACTGTGCCATGGCCAATCCTGATGCCCAGCAGAAGATCCAGTACGGCGTATCATTCCAGATACGACGAATCACTTCATCATCTAGTTTGTCTGTCGGAAAGACTGGTGGAATCAGCCAGAGTGAAATCGGTGTTTCTGGTAGCTGCTGTGCCATCAGTTCACAATTAGGAATAACTTGGTGTAAGGCTTGAAGTAAATGCTCAGGGGCTTTAGGAAATTGGAAAGTACAGCTCATGAAGAAAGCCTTGATGCGAAAATATCTTTATTGGAATTTATACATTAATCGGATACATGACCACGTCATTCGCAGCTGTTCGAGGCAGACTGAAATCTAATTCGTCCTGTTTTTGCGACACATCAACCACGCAAAAGAAATATGACGAGTTCTGCGAATGACAAATGGTTTTGGTTACTTTTGCCGAAACAAAAGTAACGAATGAGCTTCTTACATCTATAGTCACAACGATACAACTCCGCCGTAACTAATTAAAATTTCAATTAACCCAAAGCCTTCTCAGCAGCTTCTACAGTTTGACGAATCAGCGTAGTGATTGTCATAGGACCTACACCACCCGGAACTGGGGTATAAGCAGAAGCGATTTCTTCGATACCGACTAATTGAATATCACCCACACCACCGCCATCACGTGGGTGGAAGCCAGCATCAACAACCACTGCACCTGGTTTAATCCAGTCTTTCTGGATCAGTTCAGCTTTACCCACCGCACCCACGATAATGTCAGCTTGTTTTACAAATTCTGGAAGGTTTTGAGTACGTGAATGGCAAATAGTCACTGTAGCATTCGCTTCAAGCAACATTGCTGCCATTGGTTTACCTAGAATCGCAGAACGACCAACCACTACCGCATGTTTACCTGCGATTTCAATATTGTTTTCTTTCAGGATGGTCATGATACCTGCAGGAGTAGCAGAACCATAAGCTGCTTCACCCATCGCCATACGACCATAGCCCAGACAAGTCACACCATCGACGTCTTTTTCAAGCGAGATAGCATCAAAACAAGCACGTTCATCAATTTGTGCAGGAACCGGATGTTGTAACAGAATACCGTGAACATCCGGATTTGCATTCAATTTTTCAATTTCAGCCAGCAATTCTTCAGTAGTCGTTTCTTTTGGAAGCTCAACTTTTAATGAATCCATACCAACACGGCGGCAAGCATTACCTTTCATACGTACATAAGTTGCAGATGCGCCATCGTCACCCACCAAAATAGTCGCAAGAATTGGAGTACGACCTGACTTTGCTTTCAGCGCTTCTACGCGAGTTAACAAGTCAGCTTCAATTTGCTTCGCCAATGCACGACCGTCTAGAACTAATGCCACGGCACTTCTCCCAAGTGTTGATATGAATCAATTTTGCACATTCTACATGATAATTCTGAATATTTTCCGCCATATGCTGTTTTTATGCGCATACAAATGAATATCCTATTGTTTTTTTTTCAGAGCTTGATAATATACGCATCAACAAGACGCGGCGGGGTGGCAGAGTGGTCATGCAGCGGACTGCAACTCCGTGGACGCCGGTTCGATTCCGACCTCCGCCTCCAATCTTGTTAAAGCCCGAGTGGTGAAATCGGTAGACACAGGGGATTTAAAATCCCCCGCCCACAAAGCGTGCCAGTTCGAGTCTGGCCTCGGGCACCATTCTTCTACTACTGAAGATGGTGCAAATAAAGAACCCAGCTAAAGCTGGTTTTTTTATGCCTGTAATTTGCTAAATCTAATTCTCAATAGAATTCTATAAGCATTCGCCAACCTGCTCTGCTTTCAAAATATTATCCAGCAGAGCGTAAATAACCTTCCAGATCCTGTTCCAGTTTTTCCTGAAAATGAATCGGCTCAATGATCTTTACATACGGTAGCCAGTAACGTACCAGTGGCAATAACTGCATTTCATGACGAATCTGACAACTAATTAACAATTCTCCAGACTCTGATTCCTGTTCGATCTGCTGTTCCGGAAATAAACGGCGCTCTTTAAAAAATACCGTGACTTCAGGTTGCACCTTCATCAAAACCTGCTGTTTTTGCTGACCAAACCAGATGCTGTCTTCATCTGCCAGCATTTTCAGAACTTCAGGATCATGCTCAAAGCTTTCATTTTCAAAAACCAGTTTGACTTCCTGCAACTGACTTAAACGATAAGTTTTGAGTTCAGCTTCAGTGACACCAGCCAGATACCAGATGCCATGATGATGAATCAATCGGTATGGCTGGATGATCCGTGTTTGTTCGGAATATTGCAGCTCAATCTGCTGCCGTTTATAGATCGCCCCTGCAAGCAGCTTGAAATGCTCGGCAAACTGTTTGGCATCTTCAAAATAATAACCTTTTGCCGAAAATACCTGATTTGCCCGCTCATCCAGCAATTCACGAATAAAAGACATATCCAGTGCCGGATACAGCTCACTGATTCCGGACAACTGTGCAAAATTCTGGATATCCTGCAACTTGAAACGCCCTAAATATGAAGGCTCAAGATAATAGCGTTTGGTATTTTGATCCTGTATGAGCGGTAAATACGCATTCAGACGAACAAAATCACGTTCAATAGTACGGGTGCTGACCTGAAATTCTCGTGCCAGCTCCTGTACACTTAACTGATGCCCTATATTAAGTTTGGTTAAAATATTTGCCAAACGGTCTGCGAGGCGCTCATGCGTTGACGCATTGCCCTTCATAAATACCCTCTTCGTGCCGCTTGTGCAGCACAATGATTCATCTGCTTAGAATTTTTAAATTATGGGAAAATTATACAGCCAAATAAAAACGAGATTAGAGTTATTCACTTCAACTTAAGGCTAATAGGCAAGGTGTTTTTTAAGCTTTTTTACGACGTTTGTAGTGAGGTTTCGGTGCTGAGTGGCTCAGCCGTTCCATATAGCGTTCCAGATGCAACATGGCTTGATACAGCTTGTGTAGATCGGAACGAAGTAACTGATTACGGATAATCGCTTTATGCAAACGCTTCAATGCACGAAAGCCATGTTCATGCGTATAAGGGGTGGACACTATCTTCATAATATACTTCCTTTTAATACGTGACATTTCATCTAATACCAAACAATTTAGTCAGATTATATTTAAGCGCTAATTTACTCCTCAGTTTTGACAGGTTGTGTCGAATAATCGACACTTTTTACCGTTTTTTAAAATTTATATCCCTATTTCAAGCAATTAATTTAAATTAGTTATCGTTTTTTATGCAAAATAAAAGCCAACAAAAGTTGGCTTTTAGTATTTCTATCACAAGAATAATTAGATGATTTCCACCACAATCTTACCGATATGTTCACCCGTATCCATCGTTGCATGCGCATCCTGAATCTGGTCAAATTTGAAGGTTTTATAGATCATCGGTAAACATTCACCTTTTGCCCAGAGTGGTGCCACATGCTCTTTCAGGCCTTGGGCAATTTCAGCTTTCTCAGCCGTATTGCGTGCACGCATGGTAGAACCAGTAATGGTCAAACGTTTCATCATGATTTGACCCAATTTTACATCCTTAGCTTTAGCGCCGCCCAGGAATGCGATATACACCAAACGACCATCACGACGCAGCAGATTCAGATTTTTCTCTAGGTACGGCGCACCCACCATATCCAGAATCACATCTACACCGGCATTATCCGTAGCTTCATTGATGACCTGCTCAAAGTCTTGGGTCTTGTAATTGATTCCTGTGGTCAGATGTGAAATCGCCTGAATTTTTTCATCACTGCCTGCTGTCGCGAAGGTTTTGATGCCTAATGATTTGCACAGCATTAAGGCTGTGGTTCCAATCCCGCTAGTTCCGCCATGAATCAGTACAGTCTCTCCTGCCTTAGCCTTACCCATCTGGAACACATTTGCCCATACAGTAAAGAAGGTTTCAGGAATCGCTGCAGCCTGTACAAAGCTCACGCCTTCAGGAATGTTTAAAGTCTGGCTTTCAGGCACGACGCAATATTCTGCATAACCACCGCCATTGGTCAGGCCACAGACTTTGTCACCTACTTTAAACTGGCTTACTTCACTCCCGACTGCGACCACTTCACCGGCAACTTCCAGACCCGGTACAGGAGTAACGCCCTTAGGCATTGGATACAAGCCCTGACGCTGCAAGATATCCGGACGGTTAATCCCGAAAGCATTTACCTTGACCAGCACTTCGTCTGCTTTAGGTTCAGGGATGGCAACCGTTTCATAAGCGAGTTTCTCTACACCACCCGGTTCTGTAATGATGACTTGTTGCATGCTTTGTTGCGTCATGGATTCTTTCCCTAATATTCACGTTTCATATTTTTCGAACTTATTTGAACATAGAAATGCTATGGATTGAAGCAGCATGGACTTATGTATAATCAGCTGCCTATTTAGTAAATTGATATAAGACCACTGATGACAATAATTACAAAAGCGAAAACCGAGGATATCGACGCTATTCTTGAAATCTGGTTCAAGGCTTCTTTAAAGGCACATGATTTTATTCCGGCTGATTATTGGAAAAATCAGCTGCTTCCAATGCGGGATCAATACCTACCTCTGGCAGAAAACTATGTCCTTAAAGAAAATCATACGGTGCTTGGCTTTGTTTCATTATTAAAATCGGAAAATATATTAGCTGCACTTTTCATTGATCCTGAGCAGCAAGGTGCTGGCTATGGCTGCCGTTTAGTTAATTTCTTAAAACAGCAATGTAATCAGCTGCATTTAAATGTCTATGCTGCAAATACATCAGCAGTTCATTTTTACCAAAAGCAGGGTTTTAAGGTGATCAATCAAGGAATCGATGAGAATACCGGTCAGGCTGAACTCACTATGAGCTGGTTTAAATCTTAATTTTGAAATGATGAGAGCAAATTCATGTCAGCAGTCATCCCCTACAATGAAGATAATTACAGTGACTTCGAATGGTTTGAAGGCTTTGCTGTGATCCGTTTCTATGCTGACTGGTGCAAGCCTTGTGTACAGAATTTTCCGGTTTTTGAGGAACTGGCAGCACAATATGCTGGGCATAACCCAGAAATTAAGTTCGGTAAAATCAATGTCGATCAATCACCGATTCTGACCTTACGCTATAATGTCTATGGCTTGCCTTCCACTCTAATCTTTAAAAATAGCCAGATTATTCATCGTATTGCGGGTGTGAAAAGCTTGTCTGAAATGAAATCTATTTTGTCTCAAGTTCTGAATAAGTCATCCGATTCCGACTGATTCGAATAAGCAATTTCTTATTTACCCGAATCCTGCTTAAGCCGATGACTTCATAATTTGAATTGTTGGCTTATTTTTATGGATCAGTTGATATGCACACAAGGACGCGTAAATCCCTCCTAGAAATCCATGAACACTACGTGCTTTGCT